>CAMWWF010000012.1 GCA_947177885.1 uncultured Lachnospiraceae bacterium | reverse complement strand
GCCAATGTGCCGTCCGACAGGATCCTGTAGGGCAGCAGCCTGGGCAGCGCCGCCTTCACCCGGCGCAGAAGACTGCTCCGGACCGCTTGTTGACCTGTTTCGGTTTCCCATCCTGCCTTGATTTCCCGTCCTGCCTTGATTTCCTGACTTACCTCGGTTTCCTGTTCGCCCTCGATCCCCAGTTCACGGCAGATTTCCACATACTGGAGAAACAGCTCCCGGATCATCACCGTCTCGTAGGTACATCCCAGGGAAGCATAATACTTTTTCCCATCCGCCAGGAACGCATTTTCCGGTGAAATGGAGGGGCCTCCCACCAGATAGCCCTCCCCGTCCTCAAACAGATATTCCAGGAAAAAGATGACCGCCTCTTCCATGACAGGCAGCACGCGCCTCTCCAGAAACGCTTTGTCCTGCCCGTAGCGGTAATGCTCCAGATAATCGGAGGCCTGCCAGATTCCTCCCGTAGGACAGGGAGACAGGGACTCATTCCAGTAAGGAGCCGCATAGCCCCATGCGTTGGAGACCAGTTCTCCCACCCATCCGGAACAGCCATAGCATTTCCGGGCCGTGAGCCTCCCATTGGGAATCAGCCGCTGCTCCATCCAGTCAAACAGAGGCTGGTGACATTCTCCCAGATTCCCCGGCTCACTGATCCAATAATTCATCTGGGTGTTGATATCCAGGTGCATATCGCAGGTCCAGCCGATCCGACAGGCCACATCGTCATTCCACACACCCTGGAGATGCGCCGGCAGCGGGGAATCCTTCCGGGATGAGGACAACAGCAGATATCTCCCATATTGATACATCAGTTCTGTCAACCGCCGGTTGTCTTCCCCCTGCCTGACGCGTTCCAGCAATTCTCCCGCGCACGGACTCTCTTCGACGTCTTTTGCCGCCTTTTCCTGTTCCTCCGGTTTCCTCCAGAAACCCAGGCTCAGTCTCTGCCTGCTCATCAGAGCGCTCACATCCAGACAGTGACGTTCCCACAGCCCGGAATAATCTTCCACGCCATGGCACACCTGTGCCTTTACCGACTCCAATACTTCCCCGGCCTTTTCCTCTTCCTCCGTCCATGTGTCCATGGCCAGGTAGATCACCGCACGCTTCGCACCCCTGATCCGTACGCCGATCCCGCCATAGGGAATATTGAAATCAGGATCCTTTTGGGCATTCGCTGTTCCACGGACTTCAGGATCATTTATTATCCCCTGTATTTCATTCAAAACCACCATTTCGGGACATATATCCTCACCCCGGCTTCCCTCTGCACATACCCTCACTGCCCCGCACAGCCAGGTTCCTTCCCTGCCATCACTGTGCAGCGTCTCCAGGGCCCGGGTCCGAAAGCACAGCATTCCCTCTTCCGCCCAGCTCCGACAGGGATTACGGCCTCCGTCAAAGGAAAGAGTAAAGGATATCTCCCCGCCATCCTGTTCCAGGCAATAGGCAAACACATGGTCTTCATGGGAAGTAAATGCCTCCCGGACGTGATGATTTCCCTCCGTACCATATCCGCATCCCATGACACCCCTGTCCAGATTCAGGAATCTTCTGTAACCCGTGACATTCCTTTGGCCTTCCATTTTGATACACAGCTTTCCCACAGGAAGATTGGTGCCATAGTTGCCTCTTTTTCCCATAAGCTTCCCTGTCTGCCGGTACACTTCCTCATGATCCCCCTTCCGGGCGGCGCACCTGGCCCTGGTGAAGGCTTCCGCACCTTTTTCGGGATAGGGATCCACATTGCCCGATCCGGAGAAAAAGGCCACATGTGACAGTTCCACTGTCTCTTCCTCAGGACATCCGTAAACCACCTGTCCCATGAATCCATTCCCCAGAAGACACCCCTGCTGCCAGCATTTGGCCCAGGTGTCAAACATAATACTATTCTCTTTGGGCATTTCTTCATCCCCCTCCGCCATTTTCCTGATGGTCCTGAATAAGGTCTTATATCACAATGCCGGTTGCCGCAGAACATCCACGACAGCCGGCATTCAATTTGCTTGACTTTATTCGTAATCTTTTACAATCTCAAGCGCTTTCTTCCATTCCTGCGTGTAATACTCTGTCACCTGATCCAGACCGAGCTGTTTAGCCTGCTCCGTCATAGTGTTCCACAGAGCCTCAAACTCCGCCTCGTCGGAAGCATACACCATCTGCCAGGAATACTTTTTAACGATCTCACCGATCTGGGTGATCACAATCTCCATATCATCACTTGCGGGAGTGATCATATTCACAGCCTGGGTGGAATCCGCGATCATGTCTCTGGGCTCCAGATACTCTGACAGCACGCTGACACCGCCTAACATCTCATTCACTTCCTGTTTCAGCAGAGTCGGATTCCTCCTCAGCCAGGAAGGCCAGTAGCGATAACTCATGGTATAGCCGTTGTCCATGATGGTAGCAGCCTGGGGGCCTAAGCTGTTAAAGCTGTATACGCCGTCCCTGAAAGCTCCTCCACCGATATCCTCCGGTACCAGAAGCTCCGTATTCTTGGATACGATATCCTCCTCGATCACATAGGGCTCACCGTTTGCATCGTAATCCCAGATCACGCCCTGAGGACCATTGGTGAGATAGAAGCATACCTCGGGATCATACAGCCAGTTCAGCAGTTCCAGAGCCGCATCCAGATTCTTGGACTCCTTTGCAATGGCAAAGTACCAGTTACGGCCTATAGTCTGTTCGGGCGCATTGTAAAGCTTCATGTCATTTGCCACAACGCTTGCCATACCGTCCACTTTTTCCTCATTGTTCTGGTTGTCCGTCGTGTAGCTGCCTGACAGCCAGGAGAACCAGGAGAACATAACCCTGCCCGCACTGAATTTTGCCTCCACATCGCTGTATGTCTGAGACATGGAATCCGGATCCAGAAGTCCTCTCTGATTGGCATCAAAATAGAACTTCAGCGCTCTCTTGTAAAAGCTGTCATCCGACAGCAGAGACTTGGTTTCTCTGGTCAGGATATTGGTCTCCATCAGAGGGGACACATACTCTGTGTCAATCCCATACATAAAGGACAGTGTGGATATCTCCAGGGCACTTACATTGTCCCAGTCGGAGAACAGGGAGAAGCCATATACCTTTTCTCCGGCTTCTGTGGTGGGCTTATACTCCACCATTTTCTCCACCACATCCAGATAATCCTCAAGAGTTGTCACCTCGGGCATTCCCACCTGCTTATAGGCATCCCACTGAAGCTGGGGAACCCAATTCAGGGAATTGTAGGCGGTCGGTCCGATAGCCACAGGCATCAGATACAGATGTCCGGTGTCATTGCTGGTGAAATCCTGAGAATATCTCACCGCGTTGGCGTAGATCTCATTTTCAAATATATTGGGCAGCTGATCCTTGTACTCATCCAGAGGAAGGAGCATATCCGCATCCATTGTAAGCTGTGCCTGGTCAAGTCCCTTTAAACCTACCAGATCCGGCAGCTGTCCCGCCACCAGATACTGCTGCAGCTTGGTCTCCACCTCATTGCCGGTGGGCTCAAAATCAATCTTCATCATCAGATCGTCATATAGCTTCTTTGCGCCCCATCCCTGCCAGATTCCGGACTCACCGGTAACCGCCTGCATTACAAAAGCAGATACCGTCGTCTCCTCTCTCCCGGCATTCGCGTCAGAAGCCGCTGCGGATCCTTCCGGTGCACCGGAAGTCTGATCTCCTGCCTGACCCTCTGCAGAACTGCCTGATCCTGCATCCGAATTTCCACAGGCCGCCATGGAAAATACCATAGCGGAAGCCATCAGTAATGACAATAACTTCTTTTTCATGTTTTACCCTCCATTTCCTTTTATGAGAAAGCAGATATCCGCCTTCGTCCTTACTTAACCTTTTACCGCGCCTACCATCATTCCTTTTACAAAATACTTCTGGAAGAAAGGATATACCACCAGGATGGGCAGGATCGTCACAATACACACCGTATATTTGATGGTCAGCGGCGACAGCATGGTGGCCGGATCCATCTCAGCCATCATCTCCGGATTCTCGCGGGCAATCTCCGCCAGCGTGTTGGCTTCCTTCAGGTAACGATAAAGCACGTACTGCAAAGTCTGCAGATTTCGATTTTTAGTGTACAAAACCGTGTCCATCCAGTTGTTCCATTGTCCCACCGCGGAGAATACCGCGATAGTGGCCAATATGGGCTTGCACAGCGGCATAACTATCCGCAGGAACCGCACCATATAGCCGGCGCCGTCAATCTCCGCCGATTCCTCCAGGGACTGGGGAAGAGACTCCATGTAAGTCTTCACCAGGATCAGATTGAAAGGCGTCACACAGCAGGGAAGTATATATACCCAGAAAGTGTCATAGATCCCGATAGTCCTGTATATCAGGAAAGTGGGGATCACACCCGCACTGAAATACATGGTGATGATGACAAAACGATAGAATACCTTCTTATGCCAGTACTCCGGTCTGGAAAAGCAATAGGCGGGAAACGCGGCACAGATAATGGTAAAGATCGTACCCAGCACGGTTCTGGCCAGGGACACCATGGTTGCTCCCGGCAGCTCTTTCAGAGACAGCACCTTCACATAATTTGCGAAGTGGATCCCTCTGGGGATGAAGCTGATCCTTCCCATGGACACCAGGGAGTTGTCGCTGATGGTGTTGATAAATATGTAATAAAAGGGATAGATACAGATTATGGTAAAGATCCCAAATACGAGGCAGATCACAATATCCAAAATGTGATCGCGCCATGTCCGTTTTACCACGGAACGGTTATCATCTTCTCTCTGTTTTCTGACCATGATACCTCCTATCAGAGTTCCGCATGTTTTCCGCCGGCACACGGAGTTGTCCGGAAACATGCCGTTATCAATATTTGTGAATGCTATTTCTCAGCCGGTCTTTTTTAGAATATGGATGAACCTCTGATCTTTTTGGACAGGGTATTCGCCACAAATACCAGCAGCACACTGATCAGGGACTTCCACATGCCCACCGCAGTCGCATAGGATATATTCCCCTGCTGCAGACCGTATCGATATACATACAGATCCAGCACTTCGATATAATCCTGCGTCAATGCGTTGGAGAACACCAGGTACTGGTCAATTCCGTTATTGATAATATTGCCGATCTGCAGGACAAACATAACAAAAAAAGTGGGAATCAGATGCGGCGTGGTGATATGCCACATCTTCTGGAACCTTCCGGCCCCGTCAATATTGGCAGCTTCATAGATCTCGGTGTCAATGGAAGTAATGGCGGAAATATAGACAATAGCTCCCCACCCAAGCCCCTTCCACAGATGATATCCCAGCATCTTCAACCACATATGTCCCGTGGTAGTCAGGAAATTAACCGGCGTGGCCAGTACCCCTGCCCCCACCAGAATATTGTTCAGCAGACCTTCCGTGGAAAACAGAGCAAAGAATGCCGCGTACACCAGAACCCAGCTGATGAAATTGGGAATGGTGGTCAGTGTCTGCACAAGCTTACGATACCCTTTCCATCGGATCTCCATCAGGAACATTGCAAAGATCATAGGAAGGATCATAGTCGCCATGTACAGCAGATTGATACCCAGCGTATTTTTCATCACCCGCACAAACTGGTCTCTGAGCACCGGATTGTTGAATGGTGCTGCAAACCATTTGAATCCCACAAACTCACAGTCAAATAATGCTTTACCGGGTTTATAGTTGAAAAAAGAATAGGACCACCCCGCCAAAGGCAGATAGGAGAAGATCAGGATCCCTATCAGGAATGGCAGTGACAGAAGAAACAGCCTGAACCCTGCTTTGTCACGCGGCGATTTCTTCTTCAGAGCTTTCGTTTTCTGCATACCTTTTCACCCCACTTATTTTGTCAGTTCACACATGGAACGTTTACATCACCTATTGTATCTGTCATTTTATCCAAGGTAAATTGAACAAATTTCTAAAACTTGTACATTTTAACAATTTTCTTCGGTATGTGCAGGATACAATTTGTGTAATTTATACAGTTTTATAGGTGTGAAATTTTTAATTATATGACATATATCCACAGGGTGCAAGACTCCAAAACGTTTCTCTTTTAAAAAGTGCAAATATTCCAGATTTTTATTACTTTCCTGTTTTTCGGGCTCCATGTTACAATACAGGTAACAGACAACGTCGTCCGGTTTTCGCCAGAGGACATGGAGGATTTCTTATGAAGTACGAAAGATATACCGGAAATGGTTATGGATTTTTCACCAGAATGCTGCTCATCTGCACTGCTCTGCTAGGCACCTTTTCCATCATTTCCAGCATTATCATCGGCCATCTGTCCCGTCAGTATGAGAAAACCCAATACCTGAAATCCTACGACCTTGCGGCAGTCAATCTGTCGGAAGCCTTTGTCAACCGTGTGGAAGATTTCAGCATTCTGGCCGGCAAATTCCTGTCGGACGGTCAGTGTAATCCTCTCCTCTGTGATCTGCTGGATGCACCCTCATACGAAGAGGTTTCTGCTTTTACCCGAAACTATTGTATCCGCATGTTCGCGGATCTCTGCCGGGACGACAGATACCTGCGCGGCTTTCTGGTTTTCTCTCCGGACAGGCAGCAGCTCTATTATTATACAGACTCCCGATCCTATCTTTTCCATGCGGATGTCATCCCCGACATCCAGGCTCCCTCTCCCTTTTCCGGCAGCCTTCTGGATCTGGACACGGTCAGCAGGCTGCTGACCGCCTGCGACAGTGAAGGCAGCAGACACAGCAGCTTCTATGGCATGACCGCCACGCTCTACCGCAGTCCCACCACCCCGCTCGGCTATCTGATCCCCCTGTATTCCACATCAGAATACACGGATATACTGACCAATTTCGATCTGGGAGATCAAAGCGCTTTCCTCATCAAAGACGATGCCGGGAATCTTTTCTTCCACTCCAACCCCACCCTGGATTTGGAAAACTGTTATACCAGCACCCTGTACAACAGGCAATACGGATTTTCTGTAACTTACCACACGGCCAGATACTCTGTCCCCAGAGGTTCCATCACTTATTTGAGCCTGCTCATCGCCCTGTTGGTAACCTTGTTTTCCTTTACCCTGTATTTCATCACCTATTATCTGTCCCAACGCAATATATACGGGATCCTGGACGGAATGAAACACTTCTCCCTCGATGACCTCACTTACCGCATGGCGAAGTCCTCCGGGCGCAACGAATTCACCCAGATCATTGACGGTTTTAATGCCATGTGCGAAGAGCTGCAGCGCAATGTGGAGCGTTCCTACGTCTATGAACTGCAGCAGAAGAAAAGCGAACTTTACGCCCTGCAGACCAGTATCAATCCCCATTTTCTCTACAACACTCTGGAGATCATCCGCACCCAGGTCCTCAGCCAAAGGCAGACGGATGCCGCTCAGATGATCCTGCTGCTGTCAAAGATCTACAGAAGCCAGATCAATTCCAGCATGTTCGTCACCCTGGAGGAGGAAGTGGAACTGTGCGAAAATCTCATGATACTCTATCAGTACCGCTTTCAGAATTTTGAGTATGAGTTTGATATGGATGAGCGTATATCCCGTTTTGCCCTGCCCAAAAACACCCTGCAGCCCCTGATCGAGAACTATTTTGTCCACGGCATCGTGGCGGAGCGCCAGGACAATCTGTTCTTTCTCTCCATAGAGTCCACTCACTGCCGGGAGAAACCATATATTCATCTGACCCTGGGAAACAACGGACATCCCATCTCTGAAGAGCGCATACAAATGTTGGAGGAAAAGCTCAGATCCAATCTCCATGCCCGGGAAGATACGGTGGGCTTTGCACTGACCAATGTGAACAGCCGCATGCGCATTGTCTTTCAGGAAGATTGCCGCATGCATATCAGCTCCGGGAAAAACGGCATGCAGTTTCAGATAGAACTCTACTTTCCGGCCATGACGACAGAACACCTGAAGATGTCTTTCACCTGATGTTTTCTGCGGGCAGATGATCCTTCCCGACCGGTTTTCCTGTGGTCCGGCAGAATGCAGACCGATATATTATAAACCGCTATACGATACAGACAAGCAAGGAGGAAAATTTTATGTACCAGGCAGTGATTGTAGATGATGAACCATTGATCGTGGATGGTCTGGCAAAGGCAATTGAATGGATCGGATTCCATATAGAAGTGGGATTTGCAACCACAGATCCCCATGCCGCTCTGGATTATTGTCTGGAACATCCCGTAAGCATCGTTATCACGGATGTCTCCATGCCCGCCATGAGCGGCCTGCAGCTGATACAGAAGATCAAGGCAGCCAAGCCTTCCGTCTTCTGCATCGTTCTCAGCGCCTACGACAATTTTGAGTATGCCAGAACGGCGCTTCGTTACGGCGCCGAAAACTATCTGCTCAAGCCATTGGATCCTGATGAGCTCTCCGATACCATCAGTCAGATCATCAGCCATATCCAGGAACGCGAGCAGCTCAACAGCACTTATGGCCGTTCCATGATGACCTTTCGGAACGCCTTTACCGAACAATGGCTGAAAAATCTCCTCAGCAATGGTGAGTTATCCACAAGGGCGGAACTTCTGGGCATCAATCTGAACGCTCCCTGTTTCACTGTGGTCGTTTTTTCCTGTCCCAGGGGAGAAGAGATCATGATGTCTCACTTTTTCGATCTTCTGCTCCAATATCTTCCAGGCCACTACACCGGTAATTTCTTCTTCGAGACTCCCCTGCGGCTGGTGGGCGTATTATCCCCCATTTCCAGGGATGAAGCCGATATCAAGACCTTCCTGACACTTGTCCTGAAATCGGCAGCTGCCAACGGCATCCGGATCTTTGCCAGTGCCGGCACTGCCGTCCGGGACTACAGCCAGGTCTATCAGAGTTACCACCAGGCGGACAGTCTGGCCTTTCTGGAGTATTCACGGCTGCCCTTTGTCTTCTACCCGGTCATATCAGGTCTGGCAGAAGATGCCGTAAAATCTCTGGAAACCTACGACAGAACCAGGGAAGACGAGGAACTTGACCGATTGTTCCGCCAATATGCCCCCACATTCTGCTGCTATCATCTTCTGTCAGCGAGAATTTCCACGATCTGCAAAAACGAGTATGAACTTTGGGACAAAAATCAGGAACTGGCAGAGTCTCTTTCCTGCATACCCCTTCCGGAAGAACTTCCCGCCGAAGAAGGAACCATACTGGCAGTCTATAAGAAATTCACTATGAAGTTTTTAAAGGACAGCGACCCTCTGCTCTCCAGAATGCAGCAATCCATGTATCCCATGGTGGATGCCGTCTTAAAAACCATACATGAATTTTCCGACAAGGATATCTCCTTAAAAACACTGGCCGCCAAGCTGAATGTAACGCCGTCCTATCTCGGAACCGTGTTTCGCCAGCAGACGGGCTACTACTTCAACGATTATCTGACGGATGCCAGACTAAAGTATGCTGCCAGCCTGCTGGAACATACGGACATGAAGATCAAGGATATCGTGGACAAAATAGGATTTTCCAGCCAGACTTATTTCAACCGCTCCTTCAAGAGATACTTTGACACCTCTCCCATCAATTACAGACGGGACAAGAAGATCGGAACGCTGTGATACAGGGTTACAGTTCAGCAGAAGGCTGAACTGTAACGATACAGGTACTTTTTTATAACAAAGCCTTGTCCTGACCTGCAGGATGAAATATAATGAAAAGGTAATTGTTCCTGTGAACCTGTTTCCCTCTGCAGGATCACATACGGGTATCGGCCCTGCAACCGGAGGTTTTGTAAAATGCCTGATGTTTCAAAAATACATATAAATCTGATCACCCCCACCTCCATATCGGTGGAGCTGGAAAACCATGATTGTTATAATACGGAACCTTTCGAAGTGTTTCTGAACGGGGATTCCCTGGGGATGCGGGAGCAAAATTCCTTTTCCCTGCATGGGCTGGAACCCAATCACAGCTATGAACTCCGGCTCGCGGCGCAGGACACGGCAAAGGATTATCAGTTCTCCTTCCGCACCAAGAACCGCCGGGAAGTCATTTACCACTCCTCCAGGGAAGGCGGCGCAGAGAATGACACCGCCGGTCTGCAGCAGGCCATCGACAGCCTTGCCGACGATGAATTTCTGACCATTCGCGGTGTTTATAAGGTGACTTCCCTGTTTCTGCGCGACAACCTGATCCTGCATCTTGCGAAGGGTTCCCGGCTGGTAGGCGAGACGGACCGCACCATTTTCCCTGTCTTAAAGGCGGACGAAGAGACAAATGGCATTCCTCTGGGAACCTGGGAGGGCTGTGCGGACGATTCCTTTGCCAGCATCCTCACCGGCATCGGCGTCAGACATGTCTGTATCTACGGGGAGGGCATTATCGACTGTAACGCGCAGGCGGGAGACTGGTGGATCGACCACCGGACAAAGCGGATCGCCAGACGGCCCAAGGGGATTTTCCTGCACACCTGTGAGTTTGTGACATTGGAAGGCATCACTGTCTGCAATACACCTTCCTGGAACCAGCATCCCTTTTATTCCAGACATTTGAAATACATCAACATGAATCTGATCAATCCCGCCGATTCTCCCACCACAGACGGCATAGATCCGGAATCCTGCCATGACGTGGATATTGTGGGGGTGCGGATCAGCGTGGGAGACGACTGCATCGCCATCAAGTCCGGCAAGATCGACTTTGCACGCAAATATCACACCCCTTCCTCCTGTATCATGATCCGCAACTGCCTCATGGAATACGGACACGGAGGCGTCACTCTGGGAAGTGAGAACAGCGGCGGCATCCGGGAAGTACTGGTGACGAACTGCATCTTCCGTCAGACGGACAGAGGACTCAGGATCAAAAGCCAGCGGGGCCGGGGAAATCTGGCGGTGATACAGGATATCACCTTTCGGAACATCCGGATGGATGACGTGAAAGCCCCTTTTGTCATCAATGCTTTCTACAAAGCCGGCAATGATGAGTATGACGAACGCTTTGTCCGGGAATACCGGGAAGTCACAGACCTGACCCCTGTATTCAGGGAATTTGCCTTTGAGGATATTATCTGCGAAAATGTGTCCTACGGCGTGGGATTCTTTCTGGGACTGCCGGAATCCATGCTGGAAAAAGTAACTTTGAAAAACATTTCCGTCTCCTACAGGCCCGATGCCTCTCCCGGCGAGATGGCCATGACCGCCTGGAAAGAGGAATTCCTGCATACGGGCTTTGTCTGTGAGAATGTGACATTATTGGAATTGGATCATGTACACTTTCAAGGGGAACCGGACCGGAAATTTATTTTAAAGAATGTGACAGAGGTACGGGAAACGGACTGAATGGTACGTCCAAATGTATTCAAAATATAAATGCCGCTTATGCGGCAGAACGGGAGGAAAAATGGATACACTTTTATTTGCGTTAAATGCCATACTGCCCATCATATTACTGATTCTGTTCGGCTATCTGCTGAAACAGAAAAAATTCCTGGACGAAGACTGGTTTAAAAAGGGTAACCGGCTGATCTTCCGCGTATGTCTACCCTGTATGCTGTTCGTCAATGTATACAACATCGAGTCCTTCACCGACATCAACTGGTCCGTGGTGATCTACTCCGAAATCGCCATCTTTGCCGCCTTTTTCATCGGGCTTATTCTGGTGAAGCTGACCGTTCCCGACAATAAACAGAAAGGCGTCATCCTGCAATGCGTGTTCCGTTCCAACTTTGCCATTATCGGACTGCCCCTTGCGGAATCCCTGGGAGGTGCGGAGGGAAAGGGGATCGCCGCCGTCCTGAGCGCTTTCTCCATTCCCACTTTTAACATTCTCGCCGTCCTCGCACTGACCATGTTTCTGGACAGCGAGGACGGCCATAAGGCCAATCTAAAGGATGTTCTGATAAAAATTGCCAAAAACCCCCTGATCATCGGTGTGGTGTGCGGTCTGACCGTACTGGGCATCCGCTCCTTTATCCCTGTAAACGCGGACGGAAGCCTTGTGTTCTCTCTGTCGGGCAGTATGAAATTCTTCTATGACGCGGTCAGCAATCTGTCCCGGATCAGTTCCCCTCTGGCACTGGTGATCCTGGGCGGGCTGTTTGATTTCGCCGCGGTGAAGGGAATGCTGAAGGAGATCCTCATCGGAACCGCCGCACGCGTTGTGGCAGTTCCCCTGGCAGTCATCGGACTTTCTGTGATCCTCTCCAGATATACCGGTCTTATCTGCTTTGACGCCACCGTTTACCCTGCGCTGATCGCCCTGTTCGGCTCCCCCGTGGCCGTATCCAGCGCCATTATGGCTCAGGAGATGGACAACGACGGCGTCCTCGCCGGCCAGCTGGTGGTATGGACCTCCATCGCATCCATCTTCACCACCTTCCTGGCTGTCTTTATCCTGAGGACAATGGGATTGTTGTGATTTTATCGTCTCTTCCAGGTAGTCCGGGAGAACAGGATCAGTATGGGGAAGATCTCCAGTCTTCCCGCCAGCATATCCATGATCAGCACGATCTTCGAAAAGCTGCTGAACCCTGAGAAGTTGCAGGAAGGCCCTACAGCCTCAAAGCCCGGCCCGATATTATTGAAACACGCCATCACCGCAGACAGATTGGTCATCATGGAAAATCCGTCTATGGAGATCAAAAGAAAACTCAGCAAAATAATGATCACATAAGCCGCCAGATAAGCGTTGGTATTCTGTAGTATCTTTTCGTCCACCGGATGCCCGTTGGAACGCACCACCTGCACTTTCTCCGGATGGATGACCTGCCGCACACTGCGTCGCAGGCTCTTGACCACCAGAAGCACACGGCCGCATTTAAATCCGCCGCCGGTACTTCCCGCGCTGGCTCCCACCACCATAAGGGAAAACAGGATCACCTTGGAAAAGGTGGGCCACAGGTCGAAATCCGTGGTGGCGTAGCCCGTTGTAGTCATCACGCTTGCCACCTGAAAAGCCGCATGACGCAGAGTTTCCCGCAGAGTGGGATAAAATCCTTTCAGATTCCACACGATCAGCAGGACGCTCGCCACCGCCACTCCCAGATAAAATCTCAGTTCCTCATCCTGAAACACAGCTTTAAACTGTTTCAGCATCAGCAAATAATAGCAGGTAAAGTTAACGCCGAACAGCAGCATAAACACGGTACAGACATTTTGTATATAGGGGCTGTAACCCGCTATACTGTCATTCTTTATGCCGAAACCACCCGTACCTGCCGTGCCGAATGCCGTGCAGACCGCTTCAAATAAAGGCATACCTCCCGCCAGCAGAAAGATCACATTAATGACAGTCAGCACAATATACAGTTCATAAAGGATTCTCGCCGTCTTACGCATCTTAGGCACCAGCTTTCCCACATTGGGACCCGGGCTCTCGGCCCGCAGAAGGTGCATGGTAAATCCGTTGTCACCGCCGCCTGCGGAAGTGATCGCCAGCAAAAACACCAGCACGCCCATGCCTCCCAGCCAGTGACTGAAACTCCTCCAATACAGGATTCCCTTAGGCAGCCCCTCTATTTCCGTCAGGATGGAAGCCCCAGTCGTGGTAAAACCGGATACGATCTCAAAGAAAGCATCCACAAAATTCGGGATCGCTCCTGATAAATAAAAGGGCAGGCAGCCCAGCAGACTCAGGATCGCCCAGCTCAGACCCACACAGACCAGACCCTCTCTGGCATAGAATTTATTCTTAGATCCTTTGCAGATAACCAGAAGTGCTGTCGCTGCCAGTATGATTCCCGCCATACTCACCAAAAAAGCCAACACAGAGGAACGCTCACCTCCAAACAGACTGATCAACAGCGCCGGCAGCATAAAAACCGCCTCCACGATCAGCATTCTCCCAACAAAACGTCCCATCATCTTATAATTCATAATTCGCACTAACCCCCATGCCGCATCCGGCGGCACAAATCTTCCATGAGAAGAATGTCCCGCTTTCTGTCATACCGACCCACCGGCGCAAACTTTCAGTGAGAAATATATCCGCCTGACATTTTTCATGCGAAGAATTTTGCCCTGTAATGTCCCTGACCACTTAATATGCCCCTGGAACTCAGCGTTCTTCCCCGCACTTGTCCCTTTCCCGTCTACTCAAAGATATCATTCAGCTGGTAAATCCCCTTTTTTCCATTGGTGACAATAATAACCGTGTCACCCTTTTCAAAGTAGGAATCTCCGTTTGGAATCTCCTGTGTGGCGCCTCTGGTAATACACGCCACCAGAACATTTTTCTTTAAATGGATCTCTTTCAACGGCTTCTCCAGATATCTCGTTCCCTCTTCCACCAGGAATTCCGCCGCCTCCGCCTGACCGTCGGCTATGGTATACACTGTCTGCGCCGCTCCTGTCTGGTTTTTCATCGCCCTCACGTAGCGGACTATGATATTGCTGCTCAGTTCCTTGGGACTGATAATACTGCCCAGGGACAGATTCCCCAGAATATTGGTATTGTCAAAGCGTCCCAGCTTGGTAATGACCTGAGGAACTCCGCAGTCTGTCCCATAGAGGGAAATGATCATATTCAATTCATCCAGACCGGTCAGCGTGACCAGAGCATCACAGTTCGCGATCCCCTCCCTCTCCAGAATAAACTGGCTGCTGGCATCCCCCTGAATAATGTCCGCTTCCGGCAGCAAGGCCGCCAACTGCACACATTTCTCCGGACTTCTTTCAATGATCTGTACCCCGATACCGCTCCTGCTCAACATCTTGGCCAGGTAAAAGCTGACTCGGCTGCCTCCGCAGAGGATGACTCGTTTTACCTTGTGAGTGATCACTCCCAGATTCTTGAGGAGCATGGTCAGCTCTTTCGTGGCCGCCGTTACAAAGATACGATCCCCCTCCCGGAGAACGAAGTTACCGTCCGGTGCTATTGCCGTGCCGTTTCGAAGAACGGCACAGACCAGTATCTTGCATTTCACGATATTGTTCATATCGTTCAGCGCCACGTTGCACAGCCTGTTATTGGAGTCTATCCGCAGCTCCACGATCTCCACACGCCCCTTGGCAAAGGTATCCCGCTTTAAGAACCCCGGATATTTTAACAGTCTTTCTATTTCTACCGCCGCCTGTTTCTCCGGATTTACGGTCATGGAGAGAGCAAACATATCGCGCATTTTATAGATCTGATCCGTATATTCCGGATTCCTCACTCTGGCAATGGTATGCAGTCTCGGATTCATCCCATGAGCCGTCATACAGCAGAGCAGATTGATCTCATCGGCTCCCGTAACAGCGATCAGGAGATCCGCCTCATCCACTCCCGCCTGTTCCAGCACATCCATGGAAGCACAATTTCCCTGTACCACCATGATATCAAAGCGCTCCTCGCTGGATTCCAGCTGCTTGAGATTCGCATCGATCAAAGTCAGATCATATCCCTCAGCCGACAATTGTCTGGTCAGCAGGGAGCCCAGCTTTCCGTCTCCCGCAACGATTATCTTCATCGGTCCTTCTCCTCTCTATTCCATTTCCCTGATGCATGTTTGAAAATGCTTTCTCTCCGGGGCGCACAGACCGGGGAATGATTTATCAAAAACGCTCCGGCATTTTTCCCCGGCGCCACTGCCGGCAGAGTGCTCCTGACCTCTCCGGTGTCTGTAAATACAGTACATTGCACCTTCCGGACAGATGCTGTTTTTGCTTCCGGTTCCGTGTCTGCCAATCTGCAAGGCGGTGTGGCAATATCCTACAATTTCAGTCTGCCCTCCAGCGCCAGATACTGGTCAAAGATCAGTCTGCTCACCCTGGATCCGAAGACCGTTGCCGGGTGGTCGGGATAATATTGAGAGTCACTGAAATTTTTGTTGAAAAGCACAATAACATATTTCCCGTAAGGAGTGGATACAATACCGCCGTCATTGCGGCAGGCGTTCATGCTGCCGCTCTTGGATGCCACATAGATGATCTCCTCCTCATAATTATCCGCATCCAGATAATACGGAGGAAGATTCTTAGTCAGCATGGAATTATAATGCTGCTGCCTGCAGATTTCCAGCATCAGCTCCGATGCCCCGGAGCTGATCAGTTCCCCACGGGCCATCCGCACCCATATGCCGGCGTAATCCTCCGGTGTGGAAGTGCCCAGCTTACTGTATTTCTCAAAATCGATCCGGTTATGGAGTATCGTATCTCTGCAGCCCAGTCTCTGTATACAGTCGTTGATCTGCTCCACCCCCAGGAAGTCAATGAGCATATTGGTGGCGATATTATCGCTGACAATGATCATCAGGGTGGCAATATTTTTGACGGAAAGCTTCGTCCCCACTTCCATGGAGCTCAGGATGCCGCTTCCGTCGATCACATGCTCCTGCCGGTATTCCAGCATATCCGACAGAGATATTTCTCCCTTCTCGATCCGCTCAAACAGTGACGCAAGGACAAAAAGCTTGATGGTGCTGGCCGTCTCAAACTTCTCCCGCTCATTTATTCTGATGACATTGCCTCTCAGGTCGTCTATATAGATCCCCATCAGTCCGTCATAGCTTTTTAATTCCACGCCGATCCTGTTTTCCAGGCTTAATCTTTCGTCCATTTATGCGGTCCTTTCTTATGCTGTTTTTTATGCTGTTTCTTATGCTGTTTCTTACGCGATATTTGTGTTCTTTCTGTAACTCCCTTTTCTTTTGACAGCCTCCCGAAATCGCCCCTTGCATCTGCTTTTGCGGTCGCTTTCCCGCCGGCTGCAAGCAAAATGAACCGATGTATGTTCCACGTTCAGAATACACTTTGTGCACTTTTCCGCGTTGTCTGTAATGATTCCTTCAGAACACATTTATTGTCGCACCGGAAACATACTGCCCACACTTTCCAATTTTTCCCATAAATCCTGTCGGAAATCCTCATGCTCCGGATTCAGGCTGTTGATCACCACGCCGTCGCTGCCGTTCTTTCCCGTGGAATGAATATACCGGTCATCTCCGATATACAGGGCAATATGTCCGGGAAAAAAGAGCAGGTCGCCGGGCTTCTTATCCTCCGCCCTGATCTCCTTTATGGGAAAACCTTCCTTCATCCGGGCATTGCGGTAAATGAAGACGCCGCAGAGCATGTAGCACATGCTGGTCAACCCCGAACAGTCGATGCCCAGAGGACTTTTCCCGCCCCACCGGTACTGAGTCCCCATATATCCCCTGGCCATTTCCACCAGACGGCCGCGGAATTCCGCCTCGTCCTCCGTAAAACGACGGGAATAATAAGGGCCTAAAAATTTCTCTTTGGTATATCCTCTTCGTCCGTCTGCCAGCTCCACCTCGATCCAGCCCTCGCGCTCCGGCACTTCCCCGATCCGGATAAGTCTCCCGCCCCGGGGAACGGATTCCAGACAAAGTCCCTGCACCCTGGGCTCGGAAAGCACATCCACATACGGCTGCATCACCGCGCAGAGACCTCCCTGTTCCCACCTGACGATCCTGTCCTGTGCCGTCAGCAGCTCTTCCTTTTTGCAATAGGCTTCATACCGGTATTCCGTCCTGATATGCACCCATTGGACAGCAGCCCCGTCCGCGTCGGGAACCTCCTCCAGAATCTCCGAAGTCATCCCGTACAGCAGTTCATCGTCCAGGCACACCTGCTCCGACGGCTTTTCTCTTAACGATACCACTGTTCTGATCGCAATCGCTTTCATATCCTGTCATTCCCATCTCTTCCTGTTCTCGGTTCCGAAACCATTTTACTGTTATCCTGCTCCCTTTTCGGTAAAATGTTCTCACAGCTCTTTTTCCAAAAAGCTAATCAATATCAGAGATCCGCCATAAAGTTCCTTGAACGGTTTCAGGCGACTGCACCTTCCAAAGCCGCCTGCAGTTTCCGTTCTGTAACCGTAATATGATACTCTGTGCCAATCCGCATCCACATTGTCCATTCTCGATATCTACACAAAAACAGCAGGCACTTTGGTAATACCGATGCCTGGCGCTTCCGTCATGGCGATCCTGGCCCCTTCGAACACGGGACCGCCCTCATAGGGGTCAATCCTGCAGAGCGCGGGGCCGTCCAGATCGTGCCTTGTGATAACTCCCTTAGCCGCAGCCAGATGGGAAGCCGCGCTGACCGCCAGCTTGCTCTCCAGCATGCATCCTGTCATACATTCTACCCCAAAGCTCTCCGCAATACCACAGATTTTCAACGCTTCATAAATGCCGCCCGTCTTCATCAGCTTGATATTGATAAGATCCGCCGCGCCCTCCCGGATCAGCCGGATGGCGTCCTGAGGGGAAAAGACGCTCTCGTCCGCCAGAATCGGAGTGAACACATTGGCGGTGACATACTTCATTCCCTCAAAATCATGGGCATTCACGGGCTGCTCCACCAGATCGATGTCCAGTCCCTTATCCTCCATGGCGCGGATAATGCGCACCGCATCCTTGGGCTGCCAGCCCTGATTGGCATCCACACGGATCACAATATCCTTTCCCACCGCCTGGCGGATGGCCGCGATACGTTCCACATCCTTAAGGCCTTCTTTGCCGACCTTGACCTTCAGGATGCGAAATCCCTGCTCCACACCCCGCAGACTGTCCCGCACCATCTCCTCTGTGTTGTTGACACTGATGGTGATATCCGTCTCTATGGTGTCCTGACCGCCGCCCAGAACCTTATATAAAGGCCGGTTCAGGTTTTTGGCATAGAGGTCATACACTGCCATATCCACCGCCGCCTTGGCGGAAGTATTTTTCACAATGCATTTATGCATCCTGCTCATGATACCGTCCATATCCTCGATATCCATGCCCGTGATGGCAGGCGCGATAAAATCCCGGATGGCAGTCACGATGGAACCTTTGGTATCCCCTGTGATGACCGCCGTGGCAGGCGCCTCGCCAAATCCCTCCCGTCCGTCGTCGGCTGTGATCCTGACTACAATATCATTGACCGAATCCACAGTCCGCAGCGCGGTCTTAAACGGCGTCACAAGAGGGATCTGCACTTCTCCAAGTTCTATTTTTGCTATTTTCATATTTTATGTAACCACCTTCCCAACGACCATTCATCCCGGTTCCGAATAGAGATCATCTCCTGTCTTTGTAAGCATATCCAAAATGAATCAGCGGCGCACTGTTTCCGAAGACGCAATTCCGAACCGTCACTATTGTCCGTTTCCCTGACGACAGGAACCTATGACTTCTCCGTCTCCCGGTAAAGGGACCATGCAAGCTTCTGTATGAACCGGTTAAAGAGGGGACAGTCCGTCTCATTGCTCATACAGCAGAGAAGAAAGGGCTGCCTGCCGAAGATAATACCCACATCATGCGTGATTCCGTCATCCTCTCCCGTCTTATGGGCGATGGGAACACAGCCCTGAAAATAAAACGGAATCTTATTCTTTAACCGCTGGGACTTCATGATTTCAAGCATTTCCTGTGAAGAAGCCCGGTCAATGAGCTCCCCGCGGTACATTTTCTCCAGCATATCCGCGATTTCCGCTGCGGACACATAGTTCTCGATCCCCTTGTCGGAAGCTTCCGAATCAAATAAAAGACGGTTCACGCGGCAGGTCTGATAACCCATCTTTGCCAGAGAACCGTTGATTTCTTCCATGCCGCCCAACAGTCTGATCAGAATGTTAGTGGCAGTATTATCGCTTAAAATGATCATGAGATTATATAAATCCTGTACCGTCAGATTCATCCCCGCGTGCATTCTGTTGAGGCAGCCGCAGGAGGGCAGTTTATCCCCCTCCTCCAACACATACAGCTGATCCTTTTTCAATCTGCCCGCCTGTATCTGACGAAATGTTTCCACCAAAATCGGAATCTTGATCACACTGGCCGCCATCATGGGAACATTGCCATTATAATCCAGAATCTCTCCTGTTACAAGATTTTTGTAATAAACCGTATACTTTCCGGGAACTTCTTTTAAATATTCCTTTATATTCTCATCATTCATACTCTCCCGTCTCCTTCCCCTTGCTCCATACCATCTGCCGCTTTTCACGGGGCATCCGTTTCACAGGCAGTTCCCATGCCGGCAGCACAGTGCCGAATCCCGGCACATTATCCGAAACATGGAATATGTATTTTCTGTCACCGCGCCATCCCCCGCAGCATAGCGATCTCCGCCTGATACCCCTCAAGCTCATTGGGCGTCTCCAGATAGAAGGGCAGCTCCTTCAAAGCGGGATGATTTACGATCCTGCCGAATGCCTCCGCACCGATACATCCCTGTCCGATCTTCTGATGCC
>CAMWWF010000011.1 GCA_947177885.1 uncultured Lachnospiraceae bacterium | reverse complement strand
GCGATATCAGTGTGGAGATCGAGGATAAGGAAATTGGTATTATCATAGAGATAAAATACGCTGAAAGATTGGCGTTTGACGATGCATGCAGAGAGGCGCTGAAACAGATCAATGACAGAAATTATGAGGAAATGTTGATTGATGATGGCATGACTACCATTTGTAAGTATGGGATCGCATGCTACAAAAAACGTTGCAGGGTAGTTTCCGGGTAAATCTCTGATAAAACCATACAGAAAGCGAAGGGGAACACCATGCTTCATGTGGCCATATGTGACGATGATAAGGTTTTGCTGGACAATTTAAACAGGGAAGTGGATCTCTGGGCGCAGGAGGAGCAGGCGCTGTGCAGTGTGGAACTGTTTGCCACAGCGGAAGCCTTTCTGTTTGCCTGGGAAGAGAAGAGAGATATAGAGGTACTGCTCCTGGATATTGAGATGCCCGGTATGGATGGAATGGAGCTGGCCAGGAGACTGCGGCGGAGAGGGGACAGGCTTGGCATTATCTTTGTCACAGGGAATCCGGACTTTGCTCTGGAGGGATATGATCTGGAGGCAGTGTCCTATCTGGTAAAGCCGGTGAAAAGGGATCGTCTGCGTTCGGCGCTGAATCGTGCGAAAAAGCAGGCGGGCAGCAGGGAAGCACTTCTGGTGACCATCGCCGCCGGGGAGGTGGAGAGGGTATATGTGTCGGACATCTGCCTTCTGGAAAGCAGTGGTCATGAGACGGTCCTGATGACGCGGGACGGAAGGCAGATCGTCTGCAGAGAGCCCCTTCGGCAGTTGGAACAGGAACTGGAAGAGAGATCGGAAGCTTTTTTCAAACCCCACAGATCCTATATGATCAATCTGGGATATGTGGAACGAATGACAAAAAAGGATGTTCAGATGGAGGGCGGGATGCCGGTGCCTATTGCCCGGGGAAAGTGGGAGGAGCTGAATCAGGCTTATATGCGGTATTTCCGCAGACAAGTGTGAGAAGAACTTCTAAATCTCACGGATTGTTTGTGCCGCCGACTGCGTAGCGGCATTCGTCAAATATCCATGCGAGCATGGATATTTTTCTCATTGCCCGCGGAAATAAATTGCGTGCGGGCAGACCATTGGATGGCAACCGTACAGGTGGAAAAATTTTCTGATAACAGAGGGAGCACTATGCTGCAGGCAGGGATTCAGGTGATATGGCTGATGATGTATCACTATTATTTGGAGCAGATCGGCGATCTGGAAAAGGGAAAGACCAGGCGGGCTGCGGTTCTGGCGCTGACATTGGGGACACTGGCGGTGGTTCTTCCGCCCGTTCCCGGATGGGGCGGTCCATGGCACTGTCTCACAGGCTGGCTGGTGATCACGGTGACCTGTCTTTTATATATGCTCTTTTATGATAACAATGCTTTTAAATATCAATGGTGGAAAGTGATCGTGCCGGGTGTACTGATGTCCGTGTGCTCTGCGGCATTGGAGTGGAAAAATGTGATTCCGGGTACAAAATTGACATTGGCGGTTCTGTGCAACGGAGCGGTGGCGGTGACCATGCTGCTTTTGTTAGGCTATGCAAGAGGTCATCTGCGCGTGTGGAACGGTCTGTTAAATTCGGCTGTCTATGTCCTTCTGGGAAGCATCTGTCTGAGGGGAGATCCGATTTCCGCCGGGACGGCTGCGGAGCAGTTCCGAAGCCCTGTCTTTTTATGGCTGAGCGGCGGTGGGGCAGAGCCGGGGCTTTTGATGTGGGTTCTGGCGCTGGAACTGTTGCTGTTCTTTTCACTGGAAGGCACGTTGTTTTCCTGGCAGCGTGGTTTTGAGGCACAGACGGAGCGGTTTCAGCGGGATATCCTGAGCCATCAGTATGAAGAGATCCGGGAAATCTACCTGAATATGCGGAGCTGGCGTCATGATTACCACAATCATCTGCAGGTTATGAAGGCTCAGCTTGCCCTGGGGCAGGTGGAAGAAATGAGGCAGTATCTGGACGATCTGGAGCAGAGCCTGGACGGTGTGGATACGTATGTAAAATCCGGCAATCTGATGACGGATGCGATCTTGAACAGTAAACTGACTCTGGCGGAGCAAAAGAAGATCAGGGTCAGCTGCAAGGCTGTCCTTCCGGAGACGCTTTCCGTGGAGGATGTGGATCTGTGTGTCCTTTTGGGGAATCTCCTGGACAATGCTCTGGAGGCCTGTGACAAGATTCCGCCTGAGCAGAGATTCCTGCGCATTTATATGGTGGTAAACCGGTCTCAATTGTATATATCCGTCCAGAATTCCGCCAGGGAGGATCTGGATTTTGACGAGAGGAATTATATCTCCCAAAAGCGCGGCGATCACGGACTTGGCATGAAGCGGGTGAAGGCGCTGACGGACAAGTACGAGGGCTATCTGACCCTGGCAAATGAGCCGGGCATTTTTGCGGCGGAGCTCACTCTGCCGCTGTGGGAAGAGGGCCGCGTTAGTGAATAGTTACTTTAGTTAACTTTCCATGTGACTTCGGGACGGCAGTGCCCGTAAGAGGGTGACGTCGCCTGTGTTTTCCGTATTTGACCGGGATGTCCGGACAAGGTTCCGGAGGGCTTCGGTAGTTGTGCATTTGAGGTAAAAAATCGAACATTTCACGCAGAAAATCCCCGTTCAGGGGATTTTGGCGTTAGGGTGTGTATGGCGGCATTCCTGAGATAAGAATTTTATCAGAGTGTTTTCCCATGCCCGTGACAGGAAATGAGCATGTGGGAAGCCTCTGAGGAACTATGCGGCCGGACAGGAGGAAGAAGGATGGGAAAAGAGAAAAAAAAGAAAAAGAAAAGCGGCACGGAGCCGGGGCGGGAAGTCAGGCATCATTCGGTCTGGGATAATTACCGTGTGGCCTTTTCCTGGATGCGGGAAATAGAAGGGACGGCGTATTTCTTTATTCAGGGGCTGGAGGTGGTGCTGGCGGTCATACAGCCCTTTATGGCAATGGCGTTACCCGGTGCGGTGGTGTATCTGCTGGGGAGCGGCTGGGAGCCGGGGAGGATATTCCCGGCCCTGGCGGGGTATGTTCTGATCCTGCAGGGAATGCATGTGGCAGGAGGCTATCTGAGCGGCAAGTGTAAAAAGAAACAGATGCTTTTGAGGATCAAATTGGGAACACAGCTTTTCGGGGCCAGCATGGACGCGGACTATCAGCAGCTGGAAAGTGATGCGGGGCAGAAGAAACTGACGGCTGCGGGATGGAATCTCTATTATGGCAATGACAAAGGGATAGAAGCTTTTCTGAAGGTTTTGGGGAGCTTTTTGACCAATCTGGCCGGGTTGCTGCTTTATTCTGTCGTGATAGGCCGCCAGAGCCCGGTGATCCTGGGGCTGTCGCTGTTGGTGGCAGGGGTGGCGGCGTGTATCCATACGCTTACCTACAGGCAATCCGTTGAATATGACGAAAAATATGAAGAGATATGGCGGGAATACAATAAACTGGGGCAGGAGGTGCTGGCGTCCGCCCACGGAAAGGATATTCGCCTGTACCACATGTGGAACTGGTTTTCCGGAGAATTCGAAAAGCTGAAAAAGGAGTTTGTCTGGTGGGGGAACAAGTGGTGGAAGTGTTGTAAGAGGAATGCCTCGCTTGCGGAAAAGTGTCTTGCCTTTGTGCGGGATCTGCTGGTGTACGGCTATCTGATCCGCCGGATGATGCAGGGGGATATGGAACTTAGCGCGTTCCTGATCTATGTGGGCGTGGCGGCAGGCTTTGGCAACTGGATGACTCCTCTGTTGGACGCCTTCAACGCCATTATGGAAAACAACAAATACATGGGTGATTACCGGGCTTTTCTGGAATTTGCGGGAAACGGTGCGGAAGGGGGAGCCGCGGAGGCTTTGCCGGCCAGTGATACGGCAGGTGATCCCGGATATTTCAAACGGCGAAGGCGGGAAGAAGACAACCGGATCACAGACAGCCGGGAAAAAGACGGCTGTCCGGTGAAGAGAGATTTCCTGACGGGAGAGACGGCAGGAAAACCTCATGAGATACGCCTGGATCATGTCTCCTTCCGGTATGAGGGAAATGAGGAGGACACCATACATGATCTGTCCCTGACGATCACAGCGGGAGAAAAGGTTGCGCTGGTGGGTGTCAACGGTGCGGGAAAATCTACACTGATCAAGCTGATCTGCGGATTGTACCGTCCTACCTCCGGACGGATATATCTGGACGGAAGGGATGTCACGGAATTTCCCGTCAAAGATTACTATAAGGAATTTGCGGTGGTATTTCAGGATGTGTTCGCGTTTTCCTTTCCGCTGGCGGACAATGTGACCTGCCGGGATACCGCTTCCGCCGATCGGGAGCGCTTACAGGCGAGTCTGCAGAAGGCCGGGCTGTGGGAAAAGGTACAGTCGCTGGAGAACAGGGAGCAGACCTATATGAACAGGGATCTGGACCCTTCCGGAGTGCAGCTGTCAGGCGGAGAGCTGCAGAGGCTGATGCTGGCCAGAGCCCTGTATAAGGAAGCTCCGGTGCTGATACTGGATGAGCCCACGGCCGCACTGGATCCCATTGCGGAGAGCAGACTTTACGAGAAATATTATGATATGACCAGAGAAAAGACCAGTATTTTTATCTCTCACAGGCTCAGCTCCACCAAATTCTGTGACCGCATCCTGTTCCTGGAGAACGGCAGGATCACGGAGGAAGGCCGACATGAGGAGCTGCTGGCAGGAAATGGCGCCTACGCCTCGATGTATCATACGCAGGCACAGTATTATCAATCTGGAACTGCCGGGGAGGATACATGATTTGCAAAATTTATATTTCCTGAAACGGGCACGGAAGGGAGCAGAGCCGATTGCCGCGTCCGGCAACGGGAACAGGAGGGACAATAGATAATGAAGCGTATTACGGATAAAATAAAGGATACCATGAATGTCCACAGGACAGGGCTGGAGCTGCTGAAAACCGCCCATAAAATAGATTCTTCGGCAATTCCCCTGCAGATACTGCATGCGGTGGTTCGGGTCGCGGATATTTATATGGGGCTGTTTTTCACCGCAAGACTCATTGACAGTCTGATCGCGGGCGGTTTTTCCGGGGCATTTTTTTACGCGGTGCTGGTGATACTGGAGACGCTGTGCCTTGGTGTGACAGGATTGCTGCTTGGGGGATTGTCTGAGAAATCTACCAACCGGCTTCGGATCGGTTTCTATATCATGGTGCGGGAGAAAGCGATCTCCCTTGATTATGAGACCATGGAGCGGCCCGATGTGACGGGCAGGATCGCACGTTCCGAGCGGACCATGCAGATGCATGGAGGGCTGCAGAGTATTGTGGCGATTTACAGGAATCTGCTGGAAAGTCTGCTTACCATAGCGATGGCTGTGGGATTGACGGCGGCATTGTGTTTCGCCGGACCGGAGGCGCAGAGCGGTATCTTTGCCATGGTATCACATCCGGCAGTCTCGGTGGCTCTTGTGGCAGCCTTTTCCTGTGCGGTCATTTTGATCTATGGGAAAGTGAACCGGTATTTTCAACAGAAAAACGAGGAGATCTTTCAGAACCATACGGATGTGGAACTGAAACTGGGCTACATGCTTAACAACATTTTGCGGGATTATAAGGTGGGAAAGGTCATCCGGATCTATGATATGAAAGATATGCTTTTGAGCAACTTTCGGAAATTTAACACACAGTCATCCGCTTTTTTCGGCAGATGGAATGATGTGGGAAATCAGGGGGCGCTGCACAGGAACATTGTCAATGGAATTTATGTGATGTTCGCGTATCTGTTTGTAGCGGTCAAGGTA
This sequence comes from uncultured Lachnospiraceae bacterium, assembly GCA_947177885.1. The sequence goes on along the minus strand of CAMWWF010000011.1, from coordinate 14,528 downwards.
TTGGCGGGAGCCATAACCATAGGAGCCTTTACCCAGTATGCGGGAGCGCTTACGAAGCTGGCAAAAGGCTTTCAGGATCTGGTGGAGAACAGTGCGAAGCTGAGCAGAACCTGTGTTTACATGGCGGATTTCCTGGAGTTCCTGAATACGGAAAGCAGTCATACGGTGGGCAGCATCCCCGTGGAGAAGCGTCTGGACGGGGAGTATGAGATAGAATTTAAGGATGTGAGCTTCCACTACCCGGGCAGTGAGGAAATGGTTCTGAAACATGTCAACTGTAAGCTGACCATGAAAAACAAGCTGGCGCTAGTAGGAAAGAACGGTGCGGGCAAAACTACTTTTATCAAGCTTTTGTGCCGTCTGTATGAACCCACGGAGGGGAGTATCACCTTAAACGGCATTGATATCAGGAAGTATAAGGAAGAGGAGTACAGGGAGCTGTTCGGCGTGGTATTTCAGGATTTCAAGCTCTTTGCCTTTCCTGTGTGGTGTAATCTGGCGGCAGGCTATGAGAAGGATGAGAAAAAGCTATGGGACTGTCTGGAGAGGGCAGGGGCGGCGGAATTTGTCAGGGAGCTGCCGAAAGGCGCGGATACCATACTGTATAAGAGTAAGGAGGGTGGTGTGGATATCAGCGGGGGCGAGGCCCAGAAGCTGGCGCTGGCCAGGGCTCTGTATAAGGACGCGCCCTTTGTGGTCCTGGATGAGCCTACCGCGGCCCTTGACCCTATCAGTGAGGCGCAGGTCTATGCCGGCTTCCATGAGATGGTGAGGGAGAAGACCAGTATCTATATTTCCCACCGGATGAGCAGCTGCCGGTTCTGCGATGACATCGTGGTTTTCGACCAGGGCCGGATCATGGAGCGGGGCAGTCACGAGGAACTTCTGGAAAGGCAGGGGCAGTATGCCGAGATGTGGAGCGCCCAGGCCAAGTACTATGTGGAGTAAGCGGGAAAGGATGGGATAAATTGACCATGGGAGTTGCCCCACAATGGAAAACGGTAATGGCGTGGTCCTATGGGGAAAATCTTCCCGAAAAGATTGAAAAGTGCAATACTTTATGGTATTATGTATTAAATATTGAGATTTTCCAAAGATCATTCAGACAGAAGCCTTCGATTTTGGCGGCTGAGGATTCGTGGGTTACAGAAAGGTATGGTTGAGCAAAATGGAGCAGTACAAGCAGGAATTTATCGAGTTCATGGTGGACAGTCAGGTACTGAAATTCGGCGAGTTTACCTTAAAGAGCGGAAGAAAGTCCCCTTTCTATATGAATGCGGGAGCCTATGTCACCGGGGCGCAGCTTCGCAGGCTGGGCAAGTATTATGCGCAGGCCATCCATGATGCTTTCGGAGACGACTTTGATGTACTGTTCGGCCCCGCGTACAAGGGGATTCCTCTGAGCGTAGCGGCCACCATGGCCTACAGTGAGCTGTATGGCAGGGATATCCGCTATTGCTCCAACCGCAAGGAGATCAAGGACCATGGGGATGTGGGCATTCTCCTTGGCAGTAATATAAAGGACGGCGACAGGGTAGTGATCATTGAGGATGTGACCACCTCCGGTAAGTCCATTGAAGAGACCTTTCCCATCATCCGGGCCCAGGGGAATGTGGAGATCAAAGGGTTGATGGTGTCCCTGAATCGTATGGAAAAGGGCCTTGGCGGCAAGATGGGCGCACTGGCTGAGATCAGGGAGAAATACGGTTTTGAAGCACATGCCATTGTGACCATGCAGGAGGTTATCGGGCACTTGTACAACAGACCTTACAAAGGGCAGATATACATTGACGATAAATTAAAGGCGGCAATCGATGAATATTACGAAATATATGGAGCATGATGAAAGAGATATCCTGTTGACAGGAGAAAAGCGTGAAGGGAGCAGAACAATGGAAGAAAAGATTTATAAGATCATGAAGGGTGCGGGGGCGACCAATATTGCGCTGGGAGTCATTACTCTGATCGTGGGAATTGTATCCGGCATTCTGATGATCGTTGCCGGGGCCAAGCTGATTGCCGGGAAGTCCAAGATTTTATTTTAATATGAGGAGTTAAGCCGGGCATTTCCTGAGGGGAGTTACAGACTTCCGAGGGGGAATGCCTTTTAGAATTTTATGAAAAAGAATTATATTTTCACCAATAAAAAGCATTCGAATCGAGCTATAATGGCGACGATACTGGGAATTATCAGCCTGGCTTCTCTGGGGATCGTGCTGTTTATGACTTACAGGAGCGCAGGCGAGGCGGCGGTGGGATTTGGCTTTACGGGTCTTCTTGCCACTGTCTTTTCTGTGGTCGGTCTGGGATTGGGTATTGTGACCTTTCAGAATAAGAACTATTACCGGTTATTCCCTGTTCTGGGGACGTTACTGAATCTGGCGGCATTGGGCGGGATCAGCCTGATTTTATATGTGGGAGCGAATATGTAATGTGTGAGACAGATGTGTATATGGAAAGATATGAATTGGCAATTGACAGGATCAGGGCGATACCCGGAGAGCATTTCGGGCTTCCGGCCCTGGAAACATATTTTGCGGCGGTGGTAAAGTTTCTGCTGCTGATCGATGAGAATAAGAACTTTCTGGAGAGAGAGGGCGGAATTTCCGGCGCCTCACCGGAGCAGCTGAAAATAAGGAATCAGGAATTGTATGAGGATATCCTTCCGGAGCACTACGGGTGCAGCTATGCCAATCCCGCCTACGCGGTATCGCAGCTGGGGGAGGAACTGGGCGCAATGCTTGCCTTTCTGTATGCGGAGCTTCGCAGTATGATCGGCTTCTGCTATGAGGGAAAGCAGGAAGAACTGGTGATCCGCATGGAGCTTTTTACGGAGGTATATACGGCGGTGGTCTATGAGTGGCAGGAGAGCGGGAGGCTTCCCGGCCGTGAGGATATCCGGAATATTCTTTACTGGTTTGTCAGCGATTACGCCGACGTGGCAGCGGAGAGAAGAGTCCGGGAGCAGGTGTGTCCGGAGGGTTGTTTTGCGGCGGATATCATCCGTAACAGCGATCTCACCGATCTACGGTATCTTTATGCATACGGCGAGTATGTCAGTGAGAGTGTGCTGGAGATGGCGGAATTTTTAAACAGTCTGCCTGAAGAGACCATTGCCGCCATGGCGGATACTTACACGGAGGGATATCGCATCGGATTCGAGGTGACGGGCAAGGATCTCTCCAAAAAGAAGACAGTGGCTCTGTATTACCAGATCGGCTTTGAGCGGATGATGAAACGGGCCATGGAGAACTTTGAGAAGATGGGTCTTAAGCCTGTTATTTTCCGCAATGCGGCCAGTGTGCTGGATAATCCTTCCCTGAGTCACAGCGGATTCTACGGAGCGGCGCCCGGCAGGCAGTATGAATATGACCACAAGGATGACAGGGCGCTGTTCCTGGATAAAAACTATGTGAACCGCAGGCTGGAGGTAACCCGCACGGCTTTTGAAAAGTATAAGGAGCAGGCGGGCAGCTACGCGGGCCCTGCGGTGGTGGAGATTTTTGGGGAGAAATCCTTTGACCCTGTGGCAAAGAAGGAAGCATTAAAGCTGAGCGGGGAGCAGAACAGACTTTGGGTGGAGTACCGCACCCGGGCGGGGGAGATCCAGAGACAGTATATTCCGGAGGAGGAGCGCAGCTTTACCATCATCGCCTTCCCGGTTCCGGAGATCGGTCCTGTCTTCCGGGAACTGTTCGAGGAGACCATTCGCATGAACACCCTGGATTACATGGTTTACCGGGAGGTGCAGCAGAAGCTGATCGATGCGCTGGACACGGCGGATCATTGTGAGATCAGGGGAGGAAACGGGAACCGCACGGATCTGAGGGTAAATCTGTATAAGCTGAAAGATCCTGACAGGGAGACCATATTTGAGAATTGCGTGGCGGATGTAAATATTCCCGTGGGGGAGGTGTTCACCTCGCCCGTACTGAAAGGGACGGAGGGAGTGTTGCACGTCAGTCGCGTCTATCTGAGAGGATTGGAGTTCCGCAATCTTGCCCTCACCTTTGAGGACGGAATGATCCGGGATTATACTTGTGATAATTTTGACACGGAGGAGGAGAACCGGGCGTTTGTCAGCGAGAATATCCTGTTCCGCCATCCCACCCTTCCCATGGGCGAGTTTGCCATCGGAACCAACACCACGGCATATGTGGCGGCAAGACGGCTGGGGGTGGAGGATAAGCTTCCCATTCTCATTGCGGAGAAAATGGGACCTCACTTTGCGGTGGGAGATACCTGTTATTCTCATGCGGAAGGGATCACGGTGTGCAACCCTGACGGAAAAGAGATCGTGGCAAGGGACAACGAAGTATCTCTGCTGAGAGATGAAAAGCCGTTGGAGGCTTATTTCAACTGTCATACGGACATTACCATACCCTATGACGAGCTGGAGGAGCTGACGGCCGTGAGGGCGGACGGGACCAGGATCCCCATTATCCGGGCAGGCAGGTTTGTGCTTCCGGGCTGCGAGGTACTGAACGAGGCGTTCCGGTAGATCACGGTCAGATCAAGCCCCGATTCGTTTGCGGCGTTCCCCGGTGGTGAAGCGCAACTGTTTTCCGCTGTTTTGGACAAATACGGGCGCGGAGACGGCTTTCGGTAACAGATCGGGCATCCCCTCCCGCGAAGTCAATAATTGCAATGTGTCCTGGGGACACATTCCGCAGTAACAATGAAATAAACAGTTGCATACATCGGGTAATTTTAGTAAACTAAAGAGTAGTGAAATTTTTAAATGGCGGCATCTGCCGGGCAGTGTGATGTGGCAGGGAGCGTGTACCGGCGCAGGCGCGGTGGGAAATGACTCCGCCGGCGGAGCTCCCGGCCGGGAGATGCGGAACAGAAATAAGGACAGAAATAGGAACAGGAGGGTATCATGGCTAGTGTAGGTATAGTAATGGGCAGCGATTCCGATATGCCCATCATGGCAAAGGCGGCGGATATTCTGGAGGAGCTCGGTGTCTCCTATGAGATGACCATTATCAGCGCCCACAGAGAGCCGGATGTGTTTTTTGAATACGCAAAGAGTGCGGAGGAGAAGGGATTTAAGGTGATCATCGCCGGAGCGGGCATGGCGGCGCATCTGCCGGGCATGTGTGCGGCGATCTTTCCCATGCCGGTCATCGGCATTCCCATGCATACCACTTCCCTGGGAGGACGGGATTCCCTGTATTCCATTGTGCAGATGCCCTCCGGTATTCCGGTGGCTACCGTGGCCATCAACGGAGGCGCCAATGCGGGCCTTCTGGCGGCTAAGATTCTGGCGACGTCAGACGGCGCGCTGCTGGAGAGGCTGAAGGAATACAGTGCGAAGCTGAAGAGCCAGGTGGTGGCAAAGGACGCAAAACTGCAGGAGCAGGGATATAAAACATATCTGGAAAACATGAAAAAATAGCGTTTCCGCCGTGAAGCGGCCGGGTATGAGATCAGCCGTGGAAGCAGCGCCGTGTGGCAGGCTTATTTTGAATGTGCGGATCGGAAGGATAAGATATATCAGAACAGACACAGAAATGAGGAGAACAATGGATTACAAGAAAGCAGGAGTAGATATCGAAGCGGGATACAGGTCAGTGGAACTGATGAAGGAGTATGTGAAGGGAACCATGCGTCCCGAAGTGATCGGTGGTCTGGGCGGCTTTTCCGGAGCTTTTTCCATGGAGGCGGTCAAGGGGATGGAGAAACCGGTACTGTTGTCCGGCACGGATGGCGTGGGCACAAAGATCAAGCTGGCTTTTCTGATGGATAGGCATGATACGGTAGGAATAGACTGTGTGGCAATGTGCGTGAACGATGTGGTCTGCGCGGGCGGTGAGCCTCTGTTCTTCCTGGATTATATCGCCTGCGGCAAGAACTATCCCGAGAAGATCGCGGCCATTGTGAAGGGCGTGGCAGAGGGATGCAGACAGGCAGGGGCGGCGCTGGTAGGCGGGGAGACCGCGGAGCATCCCGGGCTGATGCCGGAGGAAGAATATGATCTGGCAGGTTTCACGGTAGGAGTGGTGGATGAAAAGGATCTGATCACCGGTGCCGATATCAAAGCCGGGGACGTTCTTGTCGGCATAGCGTCCTCAGGTGTGCATTCCAATGGATTTTCTCTTGTCCGCAAGGTGTTCGAGATGACGGAGGAGAGTCTGAATACCTATTATGATGAACTGGGAGCTACTTTGGGAGAGACACTTCTGACTCCCACCAGAATTTATGTGAAGGCACTGAAAGCTGTGAAGGAGGCAGGTGTTACGGTGAAGGGCTGCAGCCACATTACCGGCGGCGGTTTCTATGAGAATATCCCCAGAATGCTTCCGGACGGCATTGTGGCGAAGGTGGAGAAAGACAGTTATGAGGTTCCCGCCATCTTTAAGCTGCTTCAGAAAACCGGCAATATAGCGGAGCAAATGATGTATAATACATATAACATGGGCCTTGGAATGGTACTTGCGGTGGATGCGGCCGACGCGCAGAGGACGGTGGACGCCGTCCGTAAGGCAGGTGAGACGGCCTATATTGTAGGCAGGTGCGAAGCGGGAGAAAAGGGTGTGATCTTATGTTGAGAACGGTAGTCTGTGTATCCGGCGGAGGCACCAATTTACAGGCGATCCTGGACGCCATTGACAGCGGCGGGATCACCCATACGGAGATCATTGCCGTCATCAGCAACAATGCCGGGGCGAAAGCGCTGGACCGCGCGGAGGAACATGGGATTCCGGGCATACTGATGAGTCCCAAAAGCTATGAGGACAGGGAGAAATTTGAGCATGCTTTCACGGAGAAAATGTGTGAGTTGAATCCCGACCTTATTGTGCTCGCGGGTTTTCTGGTAAAGATCCCGGAGGAGATGGTGGAAAAATTCTCTGACCGGATCGTAAATATCCATCCCTCTCTTATCCCGTCCTTCTGCGGAGTGGGATATTATGGTCTGAAAGTACACGAGAAGGTTCTGGAACGAGGAGTAAAGGTGACGGGAGCCACCGTGCATTTCGTCAATGAGGGAATGGACGAGGGTCCCATCATTGCACAGAAGGCGGTGGCAGTGGAAGAGGATGATACACCGGAAACCTTACAGCGGCGTGTTATGGAGCAGGCGGAGTGGATTCTCCTGCCGGCAGCCATTGACGATATTGCTAACGGCCGGATCAGAGTGGCGGACGGCAGAGTGAAGAGGATATGAAAAAGCGGCTTGGGGATTTCGGATGGCTATAGCAATTGAACAGGAGGAGCGACCATGAAGGTTTTAATTGTAGGCGGCGGCGGCAGGGAACATGCCATCGCGGTCAGCATGAAAAAGAGCAGAAGGGTGGAGAAGCTTTACTGTGTGCCCGGAAACGCGGGAATCGCACAGATCGCGGAATGCGAGCCTTCCATTGGAGTGATGGAGTTTGACAGGATCATTGCCTATGCGAAGGAAAAAGAGGTGGATCTGGTGTTCGTGGCTCCCGACGATCCGTTGGAGGGAGGTCTGGTGGATGCGCTGGAAGCGGAAGGGATCCGTACCTTTGGTCCGCGAAAGAATGCGGCGATTCTGGAATACAGCAAGGCCTTTTCCAAGGACTTGATGAAAAAATACGGTGTACCCACCGCAGGCTACGAGAACTTTGACGATCCGGATAAGGCCCTTGCCTATCTGGAGACGGCGAAGATGCCCATTGTATTGAAGGCTGACGGCCTTGCGCTGGGCAAGGGGGTTCTGATCTGCAACACTCTGGAGGAGGCGAGGGCAGGCGTAAAGGAGATCATGCTGGATAAGCATTTCGGCAGTGCCGGGAACCGTATGGTCATTGAAGATTTTATAACAGGTCCGGAAGTGTCGGTACTGTCCTTTGTGGACGGAAAGACCATAAAGACAATGGCCTCCGCGCAGGATCACAAGAGAGCGAAGGACGGGGACCGGGGACTGAATACAGGAGGAATGGGAACCTTTTCCCCCAGTCCCTTCTACACGGAGGAAGTGGACCGATTCTGCAAAGAGCACATTTATCAGACGACTGTGGATGCCATGGCAGCTGAGGGAAGAGAATTCAAGGGTGTGATCTTCTTTGGGCTGATGCTGACGCCCGATGGTCCCAGAGTGTTGGAATACAATGCTCGTTTTGGAGATCCGGAGACTCAGGTGGTGCTCTGTCGTATGAAAAACGATATCATGGATGTGATAGATGCCTGCATTGACGGTACGCTGGATCAGATAGACCTGGAGTTCGAGGATAACGCGGCGGTATGTGTGGTATTGGCATCCGACGGCTATCCGGAGACTTACGAGAAGGGGTTTGAGATCACCGGTCTTGAGAAGTTTGACGGGAAGGAAGATTATTATTGCTTCCATGCGGGAAGCAAATTTGACGAAGGCGGCAGGGCAGTCACTAACGGCGGCCGTGTGCTGGGTGTGACGGCAAAGGGGGCAACCTTAAAGGAAGCCCGTGCAAAGGCATATGGGGCTACAGAGTGGGTGTCTTTTGCGAATAAATATATGCGGCATGATATCGGCAGGGCGATCGATGAGGCGGAGGAGCAGTCATAGTAAGCTTCCGGACTTTCGTGCCCGGTGATGGAGCCGGCTGATGTAACTAAACTCCCATGCATTCCGATGCACTACCATATATAGAAAGTAAGACAATAAGGAGAATTGCCTGGGAGTTAAGTGGATGCACACAACCTGCGTAGAACATACAGGTTGGCACACAGCTGTCTCGCAAAACCGCAAAGGAATACGGTTTTGACTGCGCGGTTTCCGCAGGCAAGTTACAGGACTTTCATAGTAAAGGATCACCATGGGAGGATGATGTTAATATGGATGCATTTGGTGTTTTGGAAAAATATCATGTACCTCAGGTCTGCAAAGAGTGCGGGGGTGTGATGATATTCAAAGGAGTAGGGGAATACCGCTGTGAGGAATGCAAGGCGGTTGATTATGACGACTATGGAAAGGTGAGAAAGTACATAGAGGAACACTCCGGGGCAAATGCGGCGCAGGTGGAAGAGAATACGGGCGTGTCACAGAAGATAATCCGCCGTCTGCTGAAGGATGGCAGGATCGAAGTGGCAGAAGGGTCCAAATCCTTTCTTCGCTGCGAAGTATGCGGAAAGAGTATACGGTCAGGACAATTCTGTCCGGAGTGCGAGACGAAGGTGCATCATAGGATTGAAGAACAGCAGCGTGCTTTTAATCAGAAGAATGCCAAGGGCGTGGGCATGGGAAAGAAGGGCGATGAGGGTCAGCGCCGCTTTATGGGCAATAGCTGAACCTGAGGGGCTTGTCCGTGAGACGGAAAAACGGCATCTGCCCGGGCGGTAAAGCCTGTTCGGGAGCGCGTGGGTATTCACAGATGCCGTAGCGACAGGAGATAACTTTGCCGGTGATGGCGTGGACCGGGCGGTTGCGGAACAAATTGCGGGTGCTGCAATGGAATAGAAAGGAAAACTTATGAGAAGAACAAAAGAAATGCAATGGAGGCGGTATCTCCTGGCTGGAGTAGTGACGATGGGAATGGTATTGCTGCTGGCACTGTTTGCGGAGAGATTTTCCATCGTCAGCCATGCGGAGAGTGCGGCGAAGGTAATAGCGGCAAGCGCCAAGATCAGGAAGGAGCCGAATCCGTCCAGCGAAACGATCGGAAGCACGGAAAAGGACAAAGTGATCTCCATTAAGAGTCAGGTACAGGGTACGGATGGATATACATGGTATGAGGTGTACGTGAATGCCGATACGCTGGGCTACATTCGTTCCGATCTGGTGCAGATCACGGACGGTACGACACCTCCCTCGGGAACGGCGCCTTCCGCATCAACACCTGCGCCTCCCACGACAAACCCTGACACATCGACATCTGTTCCGGATGAGCCCCTGGCGGATGTGACAGCTGTGAATCCTGCCAGTGCATCCGTGACCGGCGGCGAGTCTGTGCGGATCCGCCAGAATGCTTCCACTACCAGCCGGATCGTGGAAACGGTGAAGAGCGGTATGGCATTGACGATCACCGGTACAGCCAATGGCTCGGACGGCAAGGTGTGGTATCAGGTAACCTTCCTCAATAATGGTGCGGAAGTAACAGGCTTTATTCGTTCTGACTTTACTACGGTAAAACCGGAGGAGCTGACTGCTTATACCGAGGAACCTCCTGCAGAACCGGAAGATTCCGCACAGGAGCCTCCCGCAGAACCGGAAGATCCCGGAGCTGCGCCTACGGAGGGGTTTGGTACCCTGTTACAGGACGGGGATTGGATGCTGGTCGACTATGAGGGAAAGTATACGGATAACCCGGGAGAAGGCTTTTCGATCAAGACTCTGGTGGAAGGCTTTAAACAGAATGCCACTTTGTTTAAAGAGAGTGAGCAGACTGTCAAGAACCAGAAGATCATCATTATCCTTCTGGTGATCCTGCTGGTGGGCGCAGCTGCTGCCATTACGTTACTGATCTTCAAGGTAAAGGATATGTCGGACGCGCAGTACTTTAACGAAGTGGAAAATGAGACCTTAAAGCGCCGGGGAACACGACCTCAGGGCGGCGGACAGAAAGTGATGCAGACGGCGGGAAGAGAGAAACAGGGCGGCAGATCTGCTGCGGGAGCGCGGGCAGGAGCAGCCCAGGGTCAGAGGCCGCAGGGAAGCAGACCTGCGGGAGCTGCCCAGAGCCAGAAATCTCAGGGCCAGAGACCAGCAGGAAGCAGACCTGTGGGAGCATCCCAGGGAGCAAGGCCCGCGGGAGCTCAGGGACAGCAGGCCCAGGCTGCCCAGACCCAGCAGCGTCCCGCATCCCAGGGGGCAAGACCTGCCGGTGCGCCACAGGGTCAGCAGCGTCCCGCGGCTCAGGGCCAGAGGCCGCAGGGAAACAGACCGGCACAGAATCAGCAGTCCCCCGGGTGGCAGTCTAAGAATTTTATGGCGGACGAAGACGAGTTCGAGTTTGAATTCCTGAATTATGACGGGGATGACCAGAAATAAAAAGCTTATATGTATGACGGGCAGTGCGCATGGCGGCTGCCCGTCGTATCGGTTTACAGGGCCGGACGCATATGCGAAACACACGATACCGTATCCGCTGCATAAATGGGAAGTGCGCCGATCACAATGATCCTATGCGGCTTCACGGACCGGCTCCGCTAAGAATGCGGGATGTTGCCGGTGATGACGCAGGGGAAAAGTGGGTGTAAATGTAATTCATGAAAAGGTTGACAGAAGTGATATCTGTGCTATGATAAGTATATCAAAAGCTGCTGCGAACAGGGGGAGCAGCAGATGGGCAAATGAACAGTCGCGGAGACATCGGTTGCAGGATAACCGGATCCATGTATCGGAAGGTTGAATATACGATGGTCGAAAGGGGGCCTCACATGATAATAGAAGTGGATTTCAACAGTGATGAAGCATTATACATGCAGTTATACAATCAGATTATCATGGGAATCGCGACCTCACAGTTCCGGGAGGGCGATTCCCTTCCCAGTGTCCGGCAGATGGCGGATTCCATCGGTATCAATATGCATACGGTGAACAAGGCGTATTCGGTATTGAAGGAAGAGGGATACCTCAAGGTGGACAGACGCAGGGGCGCTGTCATTGCCATTGATGTTGATCGTATGCGGACGCTCGCGGAACTGAAAAAGGATCTTCAGGTCATTCTGGCAAAGAGCAGCTGTAAAAATATCTCCAAGGAGGAGATACATGAACTGATCGAAGAGATTTATGAGGATTACAGCTGATTGCTTAAGAATCAGTGCGGAACTTGTGTATGGATCATTCCGGTGCAATGTAATGTGTATTGTATCGGGATTTGCGGGAACACTCATTTTAACAGACGGAGGTTTGATATATGCAGTCACGGTTTACAGATAAGGCCCAGGAGGCACTGTCCTATGCTTCCAAGTGCGCGAGGAGCCTGAAACAGGGATATGTGGGAACGGAACATATCCTGGTGGGGCTTTTAAAGGAACAGTCCGGTGTGGCCTACAAGGTATTGACAGACAACAATGTGGAGGTGTCCGGTGTCCTGGATATGATCCAGGAGTTGATCGCCTTTGATAACGGCACCCCTGTGAGGGAAAGGGAAGGCTATTCGCCCAGAGCCCGGAAGATCCTGGAGGAGGCTCACAGACAGGCGGCCAGATTCGGTCAGAGGGAAACGGGTACGGAGCACATTTTGATGGCGATCATCAAAGAAGGAGAAAATGTGGCGGTTCGTCTGCTGAATACTCTTGGCGCCAATGTCCAGAAAATATATTCCGATACTCTGGTAGCCATAGGGCAGGACGGAAATCTCTACAAGGAGGATCTGGCAAGGAAAGCCTCCGGCAGAGGGAAGGCCTCCGCATTGAATCAGTACAGCAGGGATCTCACTGCCATGGCCCGGGAGGGAAAGCTGGATCCGGTGATAGGCAGGGAAGACGAGATCCGCCGGCTGATCCAGATCTTGAGCCGCCGCACTAAGAATAATCCCTGTCTCATCGGAGAGCCCGGTGTGGGAAAGACTGCGGTGGTGGAAGGACTGGCGCTCCGCATCGTGGAGGGAAAGGTTCCCGCCACGGTCAGGGACAAGCGGGTGATGACGCTGGATCTCTCCGGAATGGTGGCAGGCAGCAAATACCGCGGCGAGTTCGAGGAGAGGATCAAGAAGCTGATCCGGGAAGTCATAGATGACGGCAATGTGATCCTTTTCCTGGACGAACTTCATACCATTATCGGTGCGGGGGGCGCAGAGGGAGCCATCGATGCCTCCAATATTCTGAAGCCGTCTCTGGCAAGAGGGGAGCTGCAGCTGATCGGAGCCACCACCATTGTGGAGTATCGCAAATACATTGAAAAGGATGCGGCACTGGAACGCCGTTTTCAGCCGGTGAATGTGGAGGAGCCTACGGAGGAAGAGGCGATCCGGATCCTGGAGGGTGTGAAGGGAAAGTATGAGGAGCATCATCAGGTCAGCATTACTTCTGAGGCGGTGGAGGCGGCGGTGAGATTGTCCGCCCGTTATATCAATGACAGAAATCTGCCCGACAAGGCCATAGACCTGATCGACGAGGCGGCGGCAAGCGCAAGGCTTAAGGTTATGGATATGCCGGATAAGCAGAAGGAGCTTCTGGATCAGATCAAGAAGATGGATCTTCAGATCGAGCGTTCCATCCGTATGGAGGCGTTCACCCAGGCGGCCGAGATCAAGCATAATCAGGACGAACTGGTGAAAAAATACGAGCGCATGAAAAAGCGCAATGAAAATAAGGAGACATTAAAGCAATATGCCATCGGGGAAAATGAGATCGCCGAGGCTGTGGCAATGTGGACAAAGATTCCCGTACAGAAGCTGGCACAGAAGGAGAGCGAGAGGCTGTTAAAGCTGGAAAGTGTCCTGCACAGGCGGGTGATCGGGCAGGAGGAGGCTGTGACAGCGGTGGCCAAGGCCATGCGACGGGGCAGAGTGGGATTGAAGGATCCGAAGCGCCCCATCGGCTCCTTCCTGTTCCTGGGACCTACCGGAGTGGGTAAGACAGAGCTTTCCAAGGCGCTTGCGGAGGCCATGTTCGGGTCTGAGGATGCCATTATCAGAGTTGATATGTCGGAGTATATGGAAGGACATTCGGTATCCAAGATGATCGGTTCGCCGCCCGGATATGTGGGTTTTGAGGAAGGGGGGCAGCTCAGCGAGAAGGTGCGCAGGAATCCTTATTCCGTGGTGCTCTTTGACGAGATCGAGAAGGCCCATCCCGATGTGTTCAATATATTGCTCCAGGTGCTGGATGACGGTCATATCACGGATTCCAAGGGCAGGAAGGTGAGCTTCAAGAATACCATCCTGATCATGACATCCAATGCGGGCGCCCAGAGGATCGTGGATCCGAAGAACCTGGGGTTTGCCTCTGTGAGTGACACGAAGAGGGACTACGAGAAAATGAAGTCCGGTGTCATGGAAGAGGTAAAGCGCAGCTTTAAACCTGAATTTATCAACAGGATCGATGAGATCATCGTATTCCATCAGCTCACCAATGAGGACATGAAGTCCATTGTCAATCTGCTGGCTGCAAACCTGACGAAGCGCTGTGATGCACAGATGGATATCCATTTAAGTCTCACCGCTTCCCTGAAGGAGCATCTGGTGGAAAAGTACGCGGATAATAAGATGGGGGCAAGACCCCTTAAGAGAGCCATACAGTCCGTGGTGGAGGACACTCTGGCGGAGGAGATCCTGATGAAGAAAGTACAGCCGGGGGATGCGGTGTCCGCGGGCTTTAAGAACGGAAAGGTGTGCTTCACGGTGAAGTGACAGAACTGGAGGCTGTTGCATCCAAACATAAAACAGTGGAGAGACGGCGCAGTGGCGGCCCGGGTTGCCTGAACTGCTGTGATGGGAGTAAAAAAGTCGGATAGTGTTAAGCAAAAATTCACAAAAATTTTGTAGATTAATGCCACGCTTTATATTATACTGTAAGTATAGCTGAGAAGCTAACAGCTACAATACTCACGAGCAATGAAATCTGCTGCGATGTCCTTGGAAGCTTTCGCTTGTGAGTCGGGTTACCTGACAGATTTTGGTGACCGTCAGCATAAA
>CAMWWF010000010.1 GCA_947177885.1 uncultured Lachnospiraceae bacterium | reverse complement strand
GATCTCCGTATCCAGATCGTTGACAATGAGGGAAACCCGGTGACGGGGGAGAGCTTCTATGTGTCCCTGAGGGATATGGGGGAGTACAAGGATCTGGATAAGGATGGCATTATCTATATCGGCGATCTGGATTCGGGGGAGTACTATGTGGAGCTGCTGCCCATCGCGGGTTATCATGTCCCCGCCAACGAGACACGGGTCCATGTCAAGGATAAGGTGGAATATGTGGCCATTGACGATATCTCACTGCTGATCAAGACAGAAGAAGAGATTGATGCCGAGGCGGAGGATACGGCGGTGGCTGATGCGGTGACCGATTCGGATAAAACCGAGATCCGGGATTTCCAGGCCACCTCCGGTAATTCCCATCTGGGAATCGATGTGTCCAAGTGGAACAAGGAGATCGATTGGGACAGGGTGAAGAGCGCAGGAATAGAATTTGCCATTATCCGCGCGGGCTATCGCGGTTCTGTGACGGGAAGCCTGGTAGTGGATCCCTATTTTGAGGCAAATATGAAGGGCGCGGCTTCCAGCGGTATTCCCACGGGCATCTATTTCTTTACCCAGGCTGTGAATGAGGTGGAGGCAGTGGAGGAAGCCTCCGCCGTACTGAAGCTGATCCGGGACTATAAGATCAGTTACCCCATTTTCATTGATACGGAGGGAGCCGGAGGAAACGGAAGAGCTGACGGACTGGATCCTGAGACCAGAACGCTGGTCTGTGAGGCCTTCTGCCGTACCATAGAGAATGCGGGATATAATGCGGGAGTATATGCAAGCCGCAACTGGTATAATAATAATCTGTATACCAACAGGCTGGACAATTATTGCATCTGGCTGGCGGAGTACAGGAGCGCGCCGCTTTATCAGGGATATTACCAGATGTGGCAGTATACCTCCAAGGGTGCCGTGGACGGTATTGAAGGAAATGTGGATATGAACATAAGCTATTTTTAGATATGGAATCTGAATAAAATAAGGAGAAAAGCGATGGGTAAGATTACAGTGGAAACATGTGAGATCGAGGGATTGAAGGTGATCACTCCGGAGGTGCGCACGGATGAGAGGGGATATTTCTTTGAAGCGTATCAGTATGAAGATTACAGGGCGGCTGGAATTCCCGAAGTATTTGTGCAGGACAACCAGTCGGCTTCCAGACGGGGAGTTCTGAGAGGGCTGCATTTTCAGAAGAACTTTCCGCAGGACAAGCTGGTGCGGGTGATCCGCGGTGAGGTTTTTGATGTGGCAGTGGATATCCGGGAAGGTTCCAAAACGTACGGAAAGTGGTTTGGCGTACACCTGTCGGAGGAGAACAAAAAACAGTTCTTTATTCCCAAGAATTTTGCCCACGGCTTTCTGGTATTGTCTGATTATGCGGAATTCTGTTATAAAGTGACGGATTTTTACCATCCCAATGATGAGGGCGGGATCATTTATAACGACCCTGCCATCGGGATAGATTGGCCCATTCCGGAAGGGATGGAACTGATCCTTGCGGAAAGGGATAAAAACTGGGGCGGCATCGACAGCCTGAAAAAGTAAGAGGTAGCGGCCGATATGAAAATAAGCAAAAAGCTGGGAATCGCTCTTTTTTCCGCAGTATTGCTGCTGATGGCGGTGATCATTATTGTGCACCACAATCCTCATGCGGATCCGCAGGAAGAGCTGATCAAGAAGATCATTTCCTGTGTAGTGATCGTAATATCCTGTCTGATCTTTGCAATAGGCTATGATAAATTTACGACGCTGCCCGTGGAATTGTTTCAGAACAGGCATCTGATCTGGAAGCTGGCAAAGAATGATTTCAAAAAGCGCTATGCGGGATCCTATATGGGTGCGGTGTGGGCCATGATACAGCCCGTGGTCACTGTGGCGATGTATTATGTAGTGTTTGAAGTTATCATGGGAAATCCCGGAAGGGGCGCCGATGACGTGCCTTATGTGTTGTTTTTGACGGCGGGGCTGGTGCCCTGGTTCTTTTTCAGCGAGGCATTAAACAGCGGTACCAATGCTTTGACAGAATACAATTACCTTGTGAAAAAGGTGGTCTTCAAGATCAGTATCCTGCCCATTATCAAGATTATCGCGGCAACCTTCATCCATGGTTTCTTTGTGCTGGTGCTGCTGGTGATCGCGTCGTTTTACGGATATTATCCCACTGTATATACCATACAGATATTCTATTACAGTGCCTGTATGTTCGTCTTTGTGCTGGCATTGTGTTATACTACCTGCGCCATAGTGGTGTTTTTCAGGGATCTGTCACAGATCATCAATATCATGCTGCAGATCGGAATGTGGGCAACCCCCATTTTGTGGGATATCAACAAGATAAACAGTGACTGGGCGGTGGCTCTGAAGATCAATCCACTGGTGTATATTGTGGACGGATACAGAAGCGCTGTCTATGAAAGACAGTGGTTCTTTGAGGATTTCTACTCCACCATGTATTTCTGGATCGTGACAGTGGTACTGTTTGGTGTCGGAGCGCTGGTATTTAAGCGGTTAAAGGTTCATTTTGCGGATGTGCTTTGACAGTATGGAACTGTGATACCGGCGCCGTCAGGGGCCGCAGGGCGGTTGACGGGAAGGATGAACGGAGTGAATACCGGACGGGGTAACCGGAAACGTCCGGGATATGGAAGGATATTATGGGAGAAATAGAGAGCAGGAAGCAGGAGGAAGTTCCTGCCATCCGGGTCAGCGAACTGGTTAAAATCTATAAATTGTATGACAGGCCAAAGGACCGTATCAAGGAAGCCTTTGGGTTTGGCAGAAAGCAGGCGCATAAGCTGCATTATGCCCTGAACGGCATTGATCTGGAGATCCGCAGGGGAGAGACGGTGGGTATCATCGGAACCAATGGTTCCGGGAAATCCACGATCCTGAAGATCATCACCGGTGTGCTCAATCCGACCTCCGGGGAGGTGCATGTGGAGGGGCGTATTTCCGCCCTGCTGGAGCTGGGCGCAGGGTTTAACATGGAGTACAACGGCATTGAGAATGTCTATCTGAACGGCACCATGATGGGCTTTTCCGAGAAGGAGATTGACAGAAAGCTTCCGGAGATCCTGGAATTTGCGGATATCGGGGATTATGTGTATCAGCCGGTGAAGACTTATTCCAGCGGCATGTTTGTGCGTCTTGCCTTTGCGGTGGCCATCAATATCGAGCCGGAGATCCTGATCGTGGATGAGGCTTTGTCTGTGGGAGATGTGTTTTTTCAGGCAAAGTGTTATCATAAATTTGAGGAATTTAAGAAGATGGGCAAGACCATCGTCTTTGTCAGCCATGATCTCAGCAGTATCAGCAAATACTGTGACAGAGTCTTTCTGCTGAACAGGGGAAAGCTTCTGGGGGAGGGCTCTCCCAAGGAGATGATCGATGCTTATAAGCGAGTGCTTGTGGGACAGTATGAGATCCCCGAGCATCCGGGGGAAAACAGTCTCTTGGGCGATGCTGAGCTTCAGGAGGCGGCGGGAAAGGCTTCCGGAGTGAATCCGGATATTCTGGAGTATGGTACAAAGCAGGCGCTGATAGAAGAGTATTATATTACGGATGACAGGGGAGTGCGCACTACGGCTGTTATCAAAGGCAGTGAATTTACGGTCCATATGCGGGTACGGTTTGCGGATCATATTCCGTCGCCTATCTTCGCCTTTTCTTTTAAAAATGTGATCGGTACGGAGATCACGGGAACCAACTCCATGATCGAAAAGGCCTTTCTGGACAGTGCGGAGCCGGGGCAGGTGAAGGATGTCATATTTACACAGAAGATGAGCCTGCAGGGCGGGGAATATCTGATCTCCCTTGGTGTCACGGGATACAACGGGGATACCTTCGAGGTCTACCACAGACTCTATGATGTGATCAACATCACCGTTGTTTCCGATAAAAATACAGTGGGTTATTATGATATGGATTCCGTAGTGAAAGTGACGGCTGCGGAGTAGAAGAGACATTGTTATTGTTCCTTTGCCGACATTACAGAGTGTCTTTATGCATTTTTCACAGTGCATCAGATACGGTTGTGAACAGTAACGGGATATTATGTGCGAGGTAGGAAATGCTGGAAGAGATCGGCAAGATTAAACTGGATTACAGCAAATATTCCGGTAAAGATCTTTATTGTGACGGTGCAGTGGAAGATGAACTGCTGAATATTGTGAAAAATATGTCTCCTGTAGAATATGCGGGAGCATTGGAAGAGCGGAAAAGCTGGCCGATTTTATATCATCTGTCCCCGCTTCGGGAAAACATCGTGGAATGGATTCCCGTGAAGAAGAGCGACAAAGTGTTGGAAGTGGGAAGCGGATGCGGGGCGATAACGGGGCTCTTGTCGAGAAAGGCGGACAGCGTCACCTGTGTGGAGCTGTCTGAAAAGCGAAGCCTGATCAATGCCTACCGCCACAGTGAATGCGATAATGTGACCATTCATGTGGGAAATTTCAAAGATGTCGAGCCGGAGCTGCCCGGGGATTTCGACTACATCTTCCTCATCGGTGTCTTTGAGTACGGACAGAGTTATATCGGGGGAGATCAGCCTTACCGGGATTTCCTGAATATTCTGCTGCCTCATCTGAAAGAGGGCGGCAGGATCGTCATCGCCATCGAGAATAAGTATGGATTGAAATACTTTGCCGGTTGTAAGGAAGATCATCTGGGAACCTATTTCTCAGGAATAGAAAATTATGCCGGTGGAGGCGGTGTGCGGACTTTCGGCAGGAAGGGGCTGGAGAAGATTTTCCGCAGCTGCAGGATACCGGAATATCATTTCTATTATCCCTATCCCGACTATAAGTTTATGACCGCGCTCTACAGTGACGACTATCTTCCCGGTAAGGGAGAACTGTCGAATAATATGCGCAATTTTGACCGTGACAGGATGGTGCTTTTTGACGAAAAGTATGCCTTCGACGGTGTGGTGGAGGAGGGGCTTTTTTCCCTGTTCGCCAATTCCTATATCGCTGTGATCGGAAGTGGTTTTGACATAAAATATGTGAAATATTCCAATGACCGTGCTCCGGAATATGCCATCAAGACGGAGATCTGCAGAAATGACAGGGGAGATATCCGTGTCAGGAAATACCCTTTGCAGGAAGAATCAAAGGATCACGTCAGGGGAATGGCTCTGGCGTATGAAAATCTCTCAGACAAGTATAAAGGCGGCAGGCTTGAGATCAACAAATGCATCGTGGAAGAAAACGGGGATGAATTGTATGCGCAGTTTGAATTTGTGCCGGGAATTCCGTTGTCGGAGCTGATGGACAAATGCCTGGAGCGGGACGATCTGGAAGGCTTTCACAGGTATTTCAGGCAGTATGTGGAGAGGATCGGATACAACAGTGATTGCCCGGTGGCCGATTTCGACCTGATCTTTGCGAATATCCTTGTGAATAAGGAGACCTGGACATTGATCGATTACGAGTGGACCTTCGGCCAACCCATAAGTACCAAGGAGCTGGCATTTCGTGCGATTTACTGCTACCTGCTGGAGGATGAGAAGAGGAACAGATTAAATCTTGACATGATATTGGAGGAGCTGCAGATCACCGAGGAAGATGCGGAAAACTTCCGGGAACAGGAGCGCGGTTTTCAGAAGTTTGTCACCGGCGACCGCCTTTCCATGGCTGAGATACGAGAGCGCATCGGAAAACGCACGATGGTGCCCCAGAGGTGGATCGAAAAGTATCAGGATTCCGAGAAGGTGAACCGTGTCCAGATATATGAGGATAAGGGAAAGGGCTATAGTGAAGAGGAGTCCTATTTTGTACAGGAGGCTTATCAGGGGGAGAATCTGATCGAACTGGAGCTGAAGGTGAGCGGGGACGTGCGGATGCTGCGCATTGACCCCGCTATGGGAACCTGTATGGTTAAGATTCTGGAGATGACGTTAAATGGGGAAACGGTGCCCATGGATAAGAGAAAGAATATTCTGATAAACGGCAAAGTGGCAAAGCCGGGCACGTTCATTTTCCCCACGGAGGATCCCAATATCAATATCGTCATGACGGCGTTAAAACGCAGTGCGGAGAACACGCTGCACACCCGCATGGAGATCGTAAGGCTTTCCCGTGAAATGGCACAGGATATGGCGGGGGCCGTAAAGAGATTGTTTTAGCGGCGGCAGCTGTGCCTGCTTCGGCGGACAGGAGGTATCAGAGTGGGTGTAAAGAAACTGGCAAAACAGATACTTTCACAAAAAGAAAATATACGGTACAGATGTCTGCTGGCGAAAGTTAAGGGGAATTACGCCGGGTGGCTGGAGGAGCAAAAGTTTCTGTGGCAGGAGGAAAATGAGAAGATCATTCCGGGGACGGCGGAGGATGGAGACTGTGTGTTTCTCTGTGCGGCCAGGGGAGTGCTCACTGCCTGTGCAAGGAAAAGTGTGGTATGCTATTTCAGGAATCATCCCGAGGTGCAGCTCTTATATGGGGATGAGGATGTTCAGGGGGCGGATGGCAGAGTCTGCTTTCCCGACTTTAGGCCGGACTGGTCTCCGGATGTGCTGGACAGCTGCTTTTATTTCGGAAGTATTGTGGCGATGCGGAGGGAGTTTTTTGCCAAAGCGGTGGAGACGATCGGTGCAGGCCCGTTTTTGCAGACGCTTAAATCCAATGATTATATGGTGACGGACTTTCCGGAGTATGTGCAGTGGATGTATCGCTGCGTGGAAATGGCAGGCGGGTATCAAAAGGGTTCCTGCGGTATAGGGCATGTGGCGCAGATCCTGTTCCACTGTGAGAGCCGGGAGGAGCTGCTGAGATACCGGGAGGAGAATCCGCGTATTCAGGAGCGCGCCCGGGAATGGCAGGCTGCATTCCGCAAAAGTGTTGTGGAGGAGCAGAGTCCGGAAAGGCCGCTGGTCACGGTGGTGATCCCTTCCAGAGATCATCCCCGGCTTTTGGAGAAATGTCTCACCGCTGTAAAGGCTGCGGCGGATGGATTAAGAATAGAAGTTATTGTGGTGGACAACGGAAGTTCTCCGGAGAATAAGGAAGAGACGGAGAAACGGATCGGAGATCTGTCCGATGGGACTGTCGGGATCACGTACCTGTATCAGCCCATGGAATTCAATTTTTCCCGGATGTGTAATCTGGGCGCAGAGGAGGCGAAGGGCCGCTTTCTGCTGTTCCTGAATGATGATGTGGAACTGGCGGTACAGGGCTGCATAGAGCAGATGGCAGCTCTGGCGGCAAGACCATACACCGGCGCGGTGGGAATGAAGCTGTATTATCCGGAGTCAGAGAAGATCCAGCATGCAGGCATTACCAATCTGCCCATGGGGCCGGTACATAAGCTGCAGTTTCTGGAGGATGGAGCAGCTTATGAGTACACTTACCGCGGAAACGTGAATCATCTGGCCGTGACGGCGGCATGCCTTATGACAGAGTGTGAAAAGTTTTGGGAAGTGGGCGGTTTCGCGGAGGAATTGCAGGTGGCGTTTAATGATGTGGATCTGTGTTTCCTGCTGTATGAAGCGGGATACCGGAATGTATGTATGAACGCCTGTCATGCATATCACCATGAATCCCTGAGCCGTGGGGACGACGAATCTGTGGAGAAGCTGGAGCGGCTTTTGGAGGAGAGAGAAAAGTTATACCAAAGTCATCCCGAGCTGGAGGGAAAAGACCCCTACTACTCGATCCATCTGAGCCGGGAGGGGCTGGATACGAAAATCCGCCCTGCTTACGAGACCGTAGGGAACGCGGTGCAGAAATACGATAAGTTTCTGGCGGAAAAGACCTTGTATGACTACCGCAGGGATGAGTGTGTCATGGTGAGGATAGAAGCGTTGCGCCCGGGCGAAGTGTGCGGGTGGACGGTAGTTCTGGGGGATAACAACGCCTGTTATGAGAAAGAACTTCTATTGAAAAGGGTGTCGGAATCCTTTTCTCAGGATGCGGATGAATGGTATCGGGGGCCCAACGGCGTGTTTGGGATCCCGTTGAGACGGCAGTACCGGCCGGATCTGGAGGAAAACATGCCGGATCAGGTGAATGTGGCGTTGAGCGGATTTCATGTCCGACTGAAGGCCAATCTGCTTCCGCCGGGAAGATACCGGCTGGGTGTGGCAGTGAAACACCGGATCACCGGAGTGGGGCTGGCAAATTGGTCTAACCGGTTTATGGAAATAGGGTGAAATAGGAATTTCATGATCCTGTAAGGAAACGAGGAGCGGTATGGCAGAGACAGATTACAGAGAGGCATACGAGCAGGAGCATCTGAAATGTGCCGATCTGGCGGCAAGAGTTGCCGATCTTGAAGCAAAAAATGAAGAACTGGAGTGGAAACTGAACCGGATCAGAAAAAATCCGCTGTGGAAGCTGAGCAAACCTCTCCGAAGCTGTGTGCACTGGCTGATCCGTCAGAAGGATCGTCTGTCCAACTGTGGCGGTCCCAGAGGGGTACTCCATAAAATAGATTATAAAAAGCGTGAGAGGGTGGCTATGCGGCAGTTCGGCACAGAGAGCTTTCCCTCACCGGAACAGGCTGCCGCGGAACGGTCAGCCGTATTTCCGCGTATGCCGAAGATCAGTATCCTGGTGCCTCTCTGGAATAACCGGGAGGAATTTCAGATTGAGATGCTGGAGTCTGTGATGAATCAGACATATGAAAACTGGGAGCTGTGTCTGGCGGACGGTTCTGACGCGGAACATGCTTATATGGGAGAAATCTGCCGGCAGTATGTGGAGAAGTCCGGCGGAAGAGTGGTATACCGGAAACTGGAGAAGAACAGCGGCATTGCGGGAAATACCAATGCTTGTCTGGCTATGGCCACGGGAGAGTTTATCGGTCTTCTGGATCAGGATGACATACTGCATCCCAGCGTGCTATATGAGTATGTGAAGGCTGTCAACGAGCAGGGGGCGGATTATCTCTACTGTGATGAGACCACTTTTAAAGGCAGTGACATCAATCATATGCTGACCATGCATTTTAAACCGGATTACTCTCCGGATAATCTCCGTGCCAATAATTATATCTGTCATTTCAGCGTCTTTGCAAGGGAACTTCTGGATGGCAGTGAGTTGTTCCGCCCGAAATTTGACGGAAGTCAGGATCACGATATGATCCTGCGTCTGACGGACAATGCGAAAAAGGTGGTCCATGTTCCAAGACTGATGTACTACTGGCGCAGTCATGCGGGAAGTGTGGCCTCGGGCATTGAGGCAAAGCCCTATGCCATCGAGGCGGCAAAGGGAGCGGTGGCGGAGCATTTGAGGAAACACGGCTTTGAGCATTTCAGGATAGAGAGTACAAGGGCTTTTGAGACGATCTTTCGCATTCGTTATCAGATCATGGGAACACCCGGGATTTCCATTGTCATTGCCAACCGGGATCATGTGGAAGATTTGCGCCGGTGTGTGACTTCTATTCTTGAGAAGTCTACTTATGACAAATATGAAATTGTGATCGTGGAAAACAACAGCACTACGCAGGAGATCCGGGACTATTATACAGAACTTCTGGGAGCTCCCTATGAGGCCGACAAAGAGATTCTGCGGAGTCAGGACGGCAGAACGGCGGTGGTCACATTCAGGGGAGAGTTTAATTATTCCGCTGTCAATAATCTCGGAGTGAAATATGCCGCAGGCGAATACGTCCTGCTGCTGAACAACGATACGGAAGTCATTACGGTGAACTGGATGGAAGAGCTTCTGATGTATGCCCAGAGAGAGGATGTGGGCGCGGTCGGCGCAAAGCTTTACTATGGCGATAAGACGATCCAGCATGCCGGAGTGGTGATCGGTCTGGGAGCCCACAGGACGGCCGGCCACACGCATTATAAACAGCATCGCCAGAATCTCGGATACATGGGCAGGCTGTGCTATGCGCAGAATGTTACGGCTGTTACGGGAGCCTGTCTGCTGGTAAAGAAGAGTCTTTATGAGGCGGTCGGAGGCCTTGAGGAGGAATTTGCCATTTCCTTAAATGATGTGGATTTCTGTCTGAAGCTGAGGGAGAAGGGACTGCTGAATGTCTTTACGCCCTTTGCGGAGCTGTTTCACTATGAATCCGTCTCCAGGGGATTGGATGACAATGGGGAAAAGGCGGAGAGGTATAACAGGGAGTCCGGGAAATTCCGGAAAAAGTGGGAGAAAGAGCTGGAAGCGGGTGACCCCTATTACAATCCCAATTTCTCTCTGGACAGAAGCGATTATTCTCTGAAAATACAGGAATAGGTATTGGAAGAAATACTTTGTGATAAGGCATACAGAAAGGATACAGCAGGAAATCAATGGAAACGGGAAAACAGCAGAACAGAGTAAAATATGCGGTGGCGGCATCTTTGTCGGCGATTGTATTTGTGATCATATATAAATATACCCTGAATGAGATCAACAGTGAGACCTATGTGGATCTGCATGATCATATATGGCAGGCGGAACATCTGAATCTTGAAACTTTGAAAATGATATGGATCCAGCGCCCTTATATGTTGTGGCATCTGTGCGCAAAGGCCTGCGGCGAGTTCCTGAAAATGCCTTGGGACGAGGCGGGAGCTCTTGCCAATGGGATTTTCTCCGTGTTGAATTGTCTGGTCACTTTCTTTGTGGTGGACCGGATCGCGGAAAAGGCGGGAAAGAGCGGTTCGGGAGTGCCTGCCGCCGTAGTCAGCGGTCTGTTGAGTTTTTCCATGCCCTGGTATGTAAAATGGTTTAATTCTTATCACTATGAAGGACAATATGGCATCAACGCCTTTTTCAATCCCACGCATGTGGCGGTAAAGCCTTTTGGTCTGCTGGCTTTTCTCTATGCGGTGGATCTGATCCTGCTGTATCGCGGAAGAGACACTGTTTTCTGCAGGGGAGAGAAGAGTAAGAAGTATCTCTATGCACTTTTTGGCGTATCGCTGTTTGTATCTGTGTTCGCGAAGCCCACTTTTCTTTTCATGCTGCTTCCCGCAGGGGTGATCCTGCTCTGTGCCGACATGGTGAAGGCGCTGCTGAAAAAGGACGGAAGCTGGAAAAAGGTGTGGAGCTTTATGTGGAAGATTGGCTGTGTCAGCATTCCCTCGGTGGTCTATCTGGCAATCTCCTATGCGGCATTCTATCTGTGGGGAGGAACAAACTCGGACTCCAAGGTTGCGGTCTATCCCATGTTTACTGCATGGAGTATTTTTTCACCCAACATTTTCAAGTCATGGGTATTTTCCATGGTCTTTCCCATATGGATGGTGGTTACCGGTCCGAAATATTTTGTAAAAAATGTGGAAGGGCAGCTGGCGCTGACCGGATATCTGGTGGGGACCATAGAATATGCCTTTTTGGTGGAGACCGGAAGCAAGCTGGCATATTGCAGCTTTGCATGGGAGATGATATCGGGTATGCTGCTGGTGTGGGTGGTGGCTGCGGCGAAGCTGGTCATGCTGACCCATGACACGGAACAGAGTGCGTGGAAAAATATAGTGGTCCTTGTGGGATGGGGACTCCTGGTGATCCACCTCTTCTGCGGATTTTACTATATCAATCCTTTTAACTATATTATCTGAGAGAGGAAGCCCGCCCGCTGTAAAAGACGGAGCCAACGGCAACAGGACAATTGCAAAGGTACAGCTGAAATACAATTAGCTGTGGCACAATCTGTAAGGATATGATATAATGTCCGCAAAGAGCAGATTCAAATGAGTAAAGAATTATCTGCCGTGCTTGCACAGGCAGATGATCCTTTGCTCATTTGAAGAGCGAAGACTGCCGTGCCTGCGTCAGCACAGTGTCCGCAGGCCGTATGAGAAGAAAAACTGTGCAGAAACGGGGTATGTGAAAATGAGCTTTATGGATGAATTCAATTTCTGGCTGAACGATGACTACTTCGATCAGGATACCAAGAATGAGCTTCTGGCTATCCGTGACAATGAAGGAGAAATCGAGGAACGCTTCTACAAGGAGCTGGAGTTTGGCACCGGCGGTCTCCGCGGCATTATCGGTGCGGGAACAAACCGCATGAACCTTTATACGGTCCGCAAGGCGACCCAGGGTCTGGCAAATTTCATTTTGAAGCAGGGCACACAGGAGAAGGGGGTTGCCATTGCATACGATTCCAGAAATATGTCTCCCGAATTTGCGGACGAGGCGGCGCTCTGTCTGGCTGCTAACGGCATTAAGGCATATGTATTTGAATCCCTGAGACCCACACCTGAGCTTTCCTTTGCGCTCCGTACACTGGGATGTACGGCAGGTATTGTGGTTACTGCCAGCCACAATCCGCCCGAGTATAACGGCTATAAGGTATACTGGGAGGACGGTGCACAGGTTACCGCGCCCAAGGATAAGCAGATCATCGATGAAGTCCAGAGCATTAAGGATTACCACACGGTAAAGACCATGGAAAAGGCGGATGCCCGGGCGAAAGGACTGTATCAGGTCATCGGTAAAGAGATTGATGACAAATACATGGAAGAACTGAAAAAGCAGATCATTCATCCGGATGTGATCGCCGAAGTGGCGGATGACATCAAGATCGTATATACACCTCTCTGCGGTACAGGTAATCTTCCCGTGAGACGTATTCTGTCCGAACTGGGCTTTAAGAATGTATATGTTGTTCCCGAACAGGAAAATCCGGATCCCAAGTTTACCACACTGGATTATCCCAATCCCGAGGATCCCAAGGCATTTACTTACGCGCTGCGTCTGGCAAAGGAGAAGGATGCGGATATCGTTCTGGCTACCGATCCCGATGCGGATCGTCTGGGTATTTATGCAAAGGACGCCAAAACAGGGGAATATGTATCCTTTACCGGCAATATGTCCGGTATGTTGATCGCAGAATACATTTTGAGGGAGAAGACGGCTACAAAGACCATGCCTGAAAATCCCGCGCTCGTTACCACGATTGTTACCACCAACATGACCAGACCTATCACGGCGGCTTATAATGTGAAGCTGATTGAGGTGCTGACAGGCTTTAAGTTCATCGGTGAGCAGATCAAGCTGTTTGAGCAGACCGGAAGCAACAACTATGTATTCGGCCTGGAGGAAAGCTATGGATGTCTGGCAGGAACCCACGCAAGGGATAAGGATGCGGTTGTGGCTGTTATGTGTCTCTGTGAGGTGGCTGCGTACTGCAAGAAACAGGGCAAGACACTGTGGGATATGATGCTGGAAACTTATGAAAAGTATGGATATTTCAAGGAGACCCAGTATACCATAACCATGAAGGGTATTGACGGTGCAAGACAGATCGCCGAGATCATGGATAAGCTTCGTCAGAATCCTCCCAAGGCATTCGGTGACCTGAAAGTATTGAAGTTCAGGGATTATAAGACAGATAAGGTTATTGATATGGAAACGGGTGAAGAGACCGGAACCGGCCTTCCCAATTCCAATGTGCTCTATTTCGAGCTTCCCGATGACGCATGGTGCTGTGCACGTCCTTCCGGCACAGAGCCTAAGATCAAGTTCTATATGGGAGTAAAGGGCAGCAGTATGGAAGATGCTCAGGCAAGAGTAGAGAAGCTGACGGAAGATCTGAAGGTGTTGCTGTGATCCCGGATGAATAACGGCATTAGTCTGACCGGAGTAATGTGTTTGAAGGCGTATGGTCATTTGCGAACGCTGTAGCGGCCGCAGGCGATCCGTCAGAAGAAGGTACCGGTCGGACTGATGCGGAACAGATTGCCATAGATGGCAATGGAATAGAGAAAAACGCAGGTTCCCTGCCTGATTCCGTGTAGGATTCGGTGGGGAATTTCTGTATGTGGAAAAGTGGTATCCGTCGGAGGAGTTAATATTGCATGAACATATTGAACATTGCGAATCTGAAAAAATCCCTGTATTATATGAAACGGAATGGTTTCAGCAAGACCGCAGGCGCCGTGAGAGAGAGGCTGGACCGTCGCGGCCGGATCTCTTATCACTGGGAACCTGTTTCCGGGGAGGAGAAGGAGAGACAGCGCCAGCGTGCTGCAGATGGGTTTTCCGATGTATGTTTCAGCATTGTAGTGCCAATGTACCGAACCCCTGAAAAATATCTCCGGGAGATGATAACATCTGTTATGGAACAGACATATCCCAAGTGGGAACTGATCCTGGCGGATGCCACGGAAGCTGCCGGTGCGGCAGGAACAGAGGCCATGGTAAGTGCATACGGGGACTCTCGTATTCGATACCGCCGCCTGTCATCTAATGACGGCATTGCGGATAATACGAATCAGGGTATAGCAATGGCGTCAGGTGATTATGTGTGACTTTTGGATCACGATGACCTGCTGGCGGAGAATGCTCTTTATGAGATGGCCTCCCGGATCGAACAGGAGCGGCAGAAGGGTATCGAGCTGCAGATTCTTTATTCCGATGAAGATAAGTGCAATGGGGACGGCACGGAGTATTATGACCCTAATTTTAAAGAAAAATTTAATCTGGATCTCTTATTGTCAAATAATTATGTGTGCCATTTTATGATAATGAAACGGGAGTTGATCCGGGGACTCCGACTGCGCAGGGACTATGACGGAGCACAGGATTATGATCTGGTGCTGCGGGGAGCGTATGAGGTATTGACGAGAGGACAGGAAAAAGAGATTGCCCACATTCCGCTGGTGTTATACCATTGGCGCTGCCATACAGGTTCCACCGCTGAGAATCCTCGGAGCAAGTTTTACGCCTATGAGGCAGGCAGGAGGGCGGTTCAGGCTTTCGCAGACAGGAGGGGCTGGAAGGCGGGAGCGGTGGATACGGAACATCTGGGCTTTTACCGGTTGGAATATAAGGGAGATATCTTCGCAATGCGGCCGGAACTGGCGGCATTGGGGGGACCGGTCGTGCAGGATAAAAAAATTGCCGGCGGCAGGATGTCTCTGGAGGGAAAAGTTTTTTATGAAGGACTACCGCATTTTTACAGCGGATATCTTCACAGAGCCGTGCTTCAGCAGGAGGCAGAGGCTCTGGACATCAGAAACATCGAAGTGAGGGAAGAATTACGGGAGCTCTTTGAGCAGGTGACCGGTGTCCCCTATGTGACAGTGCCCGGAACCGGTCTTTTTGATCCCGCGGCGCTTCCCAAAGAGGCGGATCACAGATTGCTGAGTGTCAGACTGGGAGAGGCATTCGGACAGCGGGGATATAAGCTCTTATATTTACCGGAACGCAAAAAAATTTGGGAAAATGAGCGCGATGTAAATAAATCAGTGCGGGGGAAGGCATGAAAGAAATAACGGTAGTTATTCCAAATTATAACGGCATAAAATTCCTGCAGGAATGCCTGCGGTCACTGATGGAGCAGGATGGGGGCACGCCTGAGTATGAAGTGATTGTGGTGGACAACGGTTCCGCGGACGGGAGTCTTGAGCTCATGGAACGGGAATTCCCCCAGGTCAGGGTTATTGCATTGCCCGAAAACACCGGTTTTTGTCATGCGGTGAATGTGGGGATCAATGCATCGGAGTCACCTTATGTGATTCTGCTGAATAATGATACCAAAGTTAAAACAGGGTTTGTTTTAAATCTTTATGATGCCATAAAAAGTAAACCGGATGCATTTTCTGTCAGCGCTAAAATGCTCTTGTGGGACAGGCCGGAGCTTCTGGATGATGCGGGAGACCGTTACTGTGTTCTCGGCTGGGCTTTTGCAAGAGGAAAGGGGAGATCTGCGGACGCCTATGGCGAGGAGACGGAGGTCTTTTCGGCATGCGGTGGCGCTGCGATTTACAGGCGGAGTATGTTTCAGGAAATCGGGCTCTTTGACGAATTGCATTTTGCCTATCTGGAGGATCTGGATATCGGTTACCGGGCGAAGATACACGGTTATCGGAATTATTATGAACCCGGGGCGGAGGTGATCCATTATGGCAGCGCCTCGTCAGGTTCCAGGTACAATGAATTCAAGACGGAGCTTGCGGCAGCCAACAATATTTATGTCATAGGGAAAAATATGCCATTCTTGCAATGGGTATGGAATCTTCCGTTTTTGATCACGGGTTTTCTGATCAAGTTCCTTTTTTTCTGTAAAAAAGGGATGGGAGGATTGTATCTGAAAGGTCTGAAAAAGGGGTTCTGCAGGCTGTTTTCTGCGGAGGGCAGGAAACGCAGAATCCGTTTCCAATGGTCACATCTGGTCAATTATTTTGCCATTCAATGGGAGCTTTATGTCAATACGCTTCGATTTCTTAAGAAATATTAAGAAAAAGCTTCATAAATTCCTAAGTTGTTCTTTTTATAATAATGATGTAACATGTAGCTTGGGTGAAGCGTATGATTAAAGATAACCAAAAAGTATTCAATCGATTATTGGTATTAATAGACGCTGTCATCACAGCGTTCTCTCTGATACTGGCTTATATTGTCAAATTTTATGTTTTTAATGACGGCCCCGGGGTAGGCGTCCTGCCTCTCAGTGAGTATATCACATTGCTGATCTTCATTGTGCCGATCTATCTGCTCATTTATTTTGCGTGCAGTGTGTATGCACCGAAGAGGACAGTGCGCCGCAGATTTGAGATTTACGGTATTGTAAAGGCGAATACCATAGGAATCGTGGTGTTGATCGTGATATTGTACATGATCATCAAGGAGATCAACTTTTCCCGTTCCGTTATGGCTTTGTTCTACATCTTTAATGTGGGGATCACTGCCTGGGTAAGGCTGGTGCTTCGCAAGAGTCTTCGGACCATGCGCAGCAGGGGATACAATCTGAAGCATATGCTTCTGGTGGGGTACTCCCGCGCCACGGAAGAATACATTGACCGGCTGACGGACAATCCTCAATGGGGGTATGTGGCCTGCGGTATTCTGGATGATCATGTGCCTGCGGGAACACTTTACAAGGGAGTTAAGGTGCTGGGGACTCTGGGGAATCTTGAGATCATCCTTCCCGAGAACAAGCTGGACGAGATTGCCGTCACCCTTCCGCTGAAGGACTATGATAATCTGGAAGAGATCGTGCACATTTGCGAAAAATCAGGTGTACACACAAAGTTTATACCGGATTATAACAGTATGATCCCCAGTAAGCCTTATACGGAAGATCTGATGGGACTGCCGGTCATCAATATCCGGTATGTTCCTCTGACCAATACGGGAAATATCATCATTAAACGTGCGATTGATATCATCGGCTCCCTGGTGGGAATCATCATCACTTCCCCCATAATGCTGATATCAGCCATAGCGGTGAAATGTTCCGGTTCCGGTCCTGTAATCTTTCAACAGGAGCGGATAGGACTTCACAATAAATCTTTCCAAATGTACAAGTTCCGCAGTATGGAACAGCAGGCTCCCACGGAGGAGAAGAAGGCGTGGACGGTGAAGAACGATCCCCGTGTGACCAGAGTGGGCAGATTCCTGCGTCGTACCAGTCTGGATGAACTGCCCCAGCTGTTCAATATCCTGAAAGGGGATATGAGTCTGGTGGGCCCAAGGCCGGAACGGCCGCTGTTCGTGGAAAAGTTCAGGGAAGAGATTCCCAGATATATGGTAAAGCATCAGGTTCGTCCCGGACTTACCGGTTGGGCGCAGGTGAATGGGCTTCGCGGAGATACCTCCATCAAAAAGCGCATCGAATACGATATTTATTATATTGAGAACTGGACTTTGGGATTTGACATTAAAATTATTTTCATGACCTTTTTTACAGGTTTTGTCAATAAAAATGCATATTAATAAGGAGAAGGTATTATGGCAACACAGGCGAACAACAGAAAAATGACTGCAGAACAGCAGGAGGCAAAAAAGAGACGGAAGATCATCATTTTTGCCGTAGAGATCTTTATCATCTTGATCATGATCGCGGTACTTTATCTGGTTATGAACAAGACCAGTGACGGTCCCCATGTGACCGTGTTGGATCCGCAGGAGCTGGAAATCCACGAGGAGGTACGTCAGGCGCAGGAGGAAGGCGGTACCATGCATGGCTATCTGAACATTGCGCTGTTCGGCGTGGATGCGGAGACGGACAGCCAGTTATATAAGAACAGCCGAAGCGACAGTATTATGATCGCCAGCATTAATCTGGATACCGGCGAGATCAAGCTGGTCAGTGTGTACCGTGACTCTTATCTGAACATCGGTACGGATGAGTACAGGAAATGTAATGCGGCATACTCCTTTGGCGGCGCGGAACAGGCTGTAAAAATGCTTAATATGAATCTGGATATGGACATAGAACATTTTATCACAGTGGGATATAAGGGACTCAGCGAGGTTATTGACGGACTTGGAGGGGTTTGGATCGATGTCGATGAAGAAGAGTTAAAGCATATTAATAACTATCAGATCGGTATTGCAGAAACGTTGAAATGCGACTATGTGCCTGTGACAGAGACGGGCTATCAGCTTCTGGATGGTCTTCAGGCTACCGCATATTGCCGTATCCGTTATACTCTGGGAGATGACTTTAAGCGTACTGCCCGTCAGAGAGAGGTGATCCAGGCGATTGAAGATCAGGCCAAGCAGGCGGATCTGGCCACCCTGACCAAGGTGTTTAACAGTGCCATTGATGACATTTATACGAATGTGGATACAGAGACGATCATGGAATTCCTGGGATCCATCACCACATATGAGATCGTGGACGAGAGCGGCTTCCCTCAGGAGAGCATGCGTACAGTCGCAAATATCGGCGCAAAGGGAAGCAGTGTTGTTCCCTTGGATCTGGAGTCCAATGTAGTATGGCTGCATCAGTTCCTGTTTAATGATGAGGACTATACGGTTACGGACAGCGTTCGTCAGTACAGTAGTAAAATTGCTTCGGATACCGCTGCCTACATCAATAAATGATAATGCAAAAAGGGCGGTAGCGGATTTGAAGATTGATGTGATCATTCCGGTGTACAGGCCGGGTGAGGAATTGTTCCTATTACTGGACAGACTGGAGCATCAGACGATTCCCGTGGGGAATATCATTCTCATGAACACGGAGAAGAAATATTTTGAACAGCTGACACATGGCACGGGATTTGCAGACAGATATCCAAATGTGAAGGTCCGACATATTACGAAGAAGGAATTTGATCATGGAGGTACCAGGCATCAGGGGGTGATGCTTTCGGATGCGGAGATTTTCATTACCATGACGCAAGATGCGCTTCCCGCAGATGAGTATCTGGTGGAAAAGCTGACCGCCCGCCTGTGGGGGCAGGTGGCGGCTGCTTATGCCAGACAGCTGCCGACGGCAGACTGCAGGGAGGCGGAGAGGGCAGCCAGAGAGTTCAATTATCCGCCTGTCTCAGGGATCAAATCTGCAGATGATATAGGAAAACTGGGTGTGAAAACCTTTTTCTGTTCCAACGTATGCGCCGCTTACAGGCGGGAGATTTATGATGTGCTGGGAGGGTTCATCCGACATACTATATTTAATGAAGATATGATCTATGCGGCCGGGGCGGTCAGGGCAGGTTACGGCATTGCTTACGAAGCAGATGCAAAGGTATTCCATTCCCATAACTATACGGATGTGCAGCAGCTTCGGAGAAATTTTGATCTGGGTGTGTCTCAGGCAGACCACCCGGAAATTTTTGCGGCAATTCCCTCGGAATCGGAAGGGAAGAAACTGGTGATAGAAACATATATTTATTTAAAGAACCGGAAAAAGCTATATCTGTTTCCAGGCTTCTGTAAGCAGTGCGGTTTTAAGTATGCGGGTTATTTGTTAGGAAAACATTACAAAAAGCTGCCCCGAAAATGGATATTGGGGATCACGACGAACCGGGAATACTGGGAACAGTGCAGGGACGGAGCGTATTGTCATAAGCGGCAGTAGAATGGAGAATATATTATGTGTGGTATCGTTGGCTATATTGGAAGTGATCAGGCAGCTCCCATTATTTTGGATGGACTGTCGAAACTGGAATATCGGGGATATGATTCCGCAGGAATGGCGGTGTTCAACGGTCAGGCAATTAAGACGAAAAAGGCGATCGGAAGGCTGAAAGTGCTGGAAAATCTCACAAGAGGCGGAGAGACCATGCCCGGTCATGCCGGGATCGGTCATACCAGATGGGCGACCCATGGAGCCCCCAGTGATATGAATGCCCATCCACACACGAACGCGGCAGGGTCTATTGCCGTGGTGCACAATGGTATTATTGAAAATTACATACCGCTGAAGAAGAAGATGCAGGATAAGGGTTATCAATTCGTATCGGAGACGGATACGGAGGTGCTGGCACATCTGATTGATTATTATTACAGAGGGAATCCTCTGGAAGCGATCATGAAGGTGCTCCACCGTGTGGAAGGTTCCTACGCGCTGGGAATTTTGTTCGCGGATTATCCGGATGTGATATATGCGGCGAGAAAAGACAGTCCCCTGATCGTGGGACAGAATGACAATGGCTGCTTTATAGCATCCGATGTTCCTGCTATTTTGAAGTATACAAGAACGGTTTATTATCTGGACAATCAGGAAGTGGCGGAGCTGAAAAAGGACGGTCTGCGCTTCTATTCCGTGGATGAGGAGGAGCTTACCAAGGAATCCGCCAATATTGATTGGGATGCGGACGCGGCGGAGAAGTCAGGGTATGAGCATTTTATGCTGAAAGAAATGTATGAGCAGCCCAAGACGATCACAGATACCATTTCTCCCAGGATCAAGGGTAATGATATTGTCATTGATGAACTGAACATGACGGATGAGGAGTTGGGGGCTGTGAAGAAGATTCACATTGTGGCCTGCGGTTCCGCATATCATGCCGGCGTCACCGGTAAATATGTGTTGGAGGGATTGGCTCGTATTCCTGTGGAAGTGGATCTGGCAAGTGAATTTCGTTACCGTGATCCCATTCTGGAAGAGGGGGACATGGTCATTGTTATCAGTCAGTCCGGTGAGACGGCGGATACTTTGGCCGCTTTGAGGGAATCCAGGGCAAGGGGACAGAAGGTATTGGGGATTGTCAATGTGGTGGGAAGTTCTATTGCCAGGGAGGCGGATGCGTGCCTGTATACCTGGGCGGGACCCGAGATCGCGGTTGCCACGACTAAGGCGTACAGCGCCCAGCTGGCAGCGCTCTATATGCTTGCAATGAAGCTGGCAAAGGTACGCGGGCTGTTGGATGAGAAAGCATTTGCGGAATTGTTGAGCGATCTGCGGTGTCTGCCGGATCAGATCGAGCTTCTGCTGGGGCAGAAAGAGAAGATCCAGCATTTTGCAAACCGTTATCTGGGTGCAAGAGATATCTTCTTTATCGGCAGGGGGGTGGATTACGCGATCTCTCTGGAGG
>CAMWWF010000009.1 GCA_947177885.1 uncultured Lachnospiraceae bacterium | reverse complement strand
CATTATTTTTTATCGGATTTAATATCTTTGCCAGCGGGATGTTTACCGCATTGTCCAACGGGATTATTTCGGCCGTCCTCGCATTTTCCAGATCCTTTGTGTTTATGCTGATCACCATGCTGATACTTCCCCTGGTTTTTGGCGTGAACGGCATCTGGCTGGCAACGCCTGTGGCGGAAATGATGGCGCTTGCCCTGTCTGCCTTTATGTTTTTGAAATATAGAAAGAGATATGGGTATTAAAAACCCATTATTGTCGTAACATTGGCAGGGATGGCTGCAGGCGCAATTTTGGGAGCGGCTGCGTTTTATCAGAGGTGGTTAGGTGCAGGAAAACTCATTTCCATTTCAGAATGTGTCTAAGAACGGAGAATCACGGAACAGAGTGCTGATAAATATTGATTTCAGCCTTCTGTCATGCTATAATTTAGTAAGTTCAGAGAACCGACTGCCTCCATACAATAAGGTGGACTTAAGGCGGTTATGGGGATCCGACCGGTTATGAAAACCGTGTGGGTGCGGCGGTGTGGACGCAGGCATACGTCTGCAACACCGCCATCGCCGGTTCAGATCCGGCTCGCACCTTTTCAAGAGTCCTGAGGCAGCTTCTCAGGGCTCTTTGTTGTATGATCGTAACAGTTCAGTGATCTGCCTGCACTGTTATGTATGGTCGGAAATGCTGGAGAGGGCTTCACATTTTGTCTGTGCCGTCGGAGACGGCATGATGAGGAATTTGAATGTAAAAGCGGACAAGGGGTATTATAAATGAGATATTATATTGCGGATCTGCACTTTTTTCATTCCGCCATGAACGATCACATGGATCATCGCGGATTTGCCGGTGTGGAAGAAATGAATGAATATATGATCGCCAGGTGGAATGGTAAGGTTCGCCAAAATGATGATGTGGTCGTGATCGGGGATCTTTCATGGGGAAAGGCGGAGGAGACCAATGCCCTGTTACGACGTCTGAACGGAGCATTGTACCTTATTTTGGGGAATCATGATCAGATCTTATCCGATCGCAGGATCGATACCACCCGCTTTCAGTGGATGAAACATTATGAGGAGCTTTCTGACAATAAGCGGAAAGTGGTTCTGTGCCATTACCCCATTATGTGTTATAATGGGCAATATCGTCTGGATAAGGACGGAAAGCCCAAAACTTATATGCTCTATGGTCATGTCCATGATTCCACAGACCAGAGATTGCTGGAGCGGTTTCAGGAGATGACCCGGAATACGGTGACGGTTAATATGCAGGGAGAGGAACAGAAGATTCCCTGCAATATGATCAATTGTTTCTGCAAGTATTCCGATTACGAGCCGCTTACACTGGACGAGTGGATAGAGCTGGATCAAAGGCGGCGCGGGAATTCCATGGATGAAAACGGTCATATCCGCTTGAGGGGCGCCCGGATGCAGACGATGGCGCGGGACGGCGGTGACAGAGTCGGGGAAAGATGAAGCAGCGAAAAAGAGAACGAAAATGGAACCGATATTGATCAAGAGTTTTGATATTTTCGGAGCGGACTGGTGAAAATAGTTTGAAACGGCAAACGAGAGAGAGCGGAGCTTCCGAAAGCAAAAAGGGGGCTGTCACATTGACTGCGGCAGTCCTCTTTCTGCTTTGGAGCATATTCACGATAGAGAATTCGAACCGCATGCGGCGGCTTTCTCTTATGGGATCTGTTGTCAGACATGTGGGCTTGCAGGTTCATAAAGGAATGGGGGCCTGTAAGCACTGATCGGGGACGCATTTTTACAGCTGTGAAAATACTTCTCCGATAGGAGCCTGTATCAACAGGTCGGCGTGACTGTCCCTGGGGGTCGGCGACTTGTTGATGACCACCAGCTTCTCTCCCTGAAAGTAGTCGATCAGCCCGGCGGCGGGATATACGGCGAGGGAAGTGCCTCCGATGATCAACACCTGAGCCTTCTGTATAAAACGGACGGCGGAATTTAAGGTCTTTTGGTCAAGCCCTTCCTCATATAATACCACGTCAGGCTTTACGGGACCGCCGCATTTCCGACATTTGGGTATGCCTGCGGACTCCCGGATATGCGCCACATCGTGGAAGGCTCCGCATCGTTCACAGTAGTTGCGCAGCACGGAACCATGCAGCTCCAGAACCGTTTTGCTTCCAGCCGACTGATGCAGGCCGTCGATGTTCTGGGTGATCACCGCGCGGAGTTTGCCCCGTTGTTCCAGCTCGGCGAGCTTTAAATGAGCCGCGTTGGGCTGTGCGTCCGTAAACAGCATTTTGTTGCGGTAGAAGCGGAAGAATTCTTCCCCGTAATGCCGGTAAAAGGTGTGGCTTAGGATGGTTTCGGGAGGATAGTCATACTGCTGGTGGTAGAGGCCGTCGACGCTTCGGAAGTCAGGGATTCCGCTCTCGGTGGAAACGCCTGCTCCGCCGAAAAAGACAATGTTGTCATATTTGTCGATGATCTGCTTTAGCTCTTGAATTGCATCCTGTGTATTTTTCATATGCATCCTTTCCGGGGATTCCCCTGATACTTTTTATAAGTATAACATAATTTTAGAGGAATTTTCATCAAATTATCATAAATTCTTAAGAAACGGGGAGGCGGGCGCTATTGAGAACAGGGGATAATATATGCTATAATGATGACACAGAAAGGCATTGTGTCAACTTCTGATCCCATGTACGTCGAAACATACGAGAACATGGTAAAATAAAGACCATATTCAAGGCAGTCATCGGCCGTATGGCCATATATACCATGATTGCTTTGTGATCATGGTAGAACAAGACCATATTCAGGGCAGTCATCGGCCGTATGGCCATATATACCATGATTGCTTTGCGATCATGGTATGATATTCCATTCTGGACAAGGAGCGGGCGGACGGCCATTCGACATAAACTGCGGAGCGGTTTATGTTACAGTATATGCATGAGAAGAGAGAAAAAGCAGCTGATACCATTGGAAAAAAGCAAACGTGTGATTTATCTGGACAGACGCGGCGTGGCCAAAGGGCATAAGCCTGTAGCGGCGGTTATTTTTGGTGCGTTTGGAGTGTTGTGCCTGATCTATTTCGGATATCAGTTCTTCTTTGTCAGCACAGGCACCAACTTTTTTATTGTCTGGGGACTGATGGCGGTGGGAAGCGGAATGCTCTCCTTTTTCCTGGCACACAGGACCTGGGTGGAGAAGATTCCCAGAGGACTCAGGAGGATCGTACAGCTTTTGTTCGGAATGTGCATCGTATTGTTTCTTGTGGTGGAGGGGCTGATCCTCAGCCAGCTTAACGCGTTGCCAAAGCCGGGAGCGGATGTATGCCTTATTCTGGGGGCGCAGATGAAGGAGTCGGGTCCCAGTGATGTGCTGCAAAGAAGGCTGGACAAGGCGTTGGACTACCTTCGGGAGAATCCGGATACCATAGTGGTGGTGTCAGGCGGACAGGGCAGTAACGAGCCCGTCAGCGAGGCACAGGGAATGCGGGATTATCTGGTTGCCCGGGGGATAGCCGGGGAACGGATCCTGATGGAGGATAAATCGACCAATACGAAGGAGAATCTGGAGTACAGTGCCGGACTGATAGATAAGAGCGGAGACAGTGTGGTGATTGTGACAAATAATTTTCATGTTTTCCGGGCGGTGTCTATTGCAAAGAAGCAGGGATACGGCGCGGTACAGGGTATGGCGGCCAGTACGCACAGGGGAAATCTGCTGAATAATCTGTTGAGGGAGTTTTTGGGAGTGCTGAAGGACTTTTTCGTGGGAAATCTGTGAGGAAGTGTGGGCACATGTATATATACGGTATACTTTTCCCATAACGGATCAGATCAGTTCAAATGGCGATCCGGCGGCAAATTTGCAAAAACCGGAAAGTTCAAACATTCCGGAATCCGAGCAGACGGAAAAAGGGGTCAGACAGATTAAGTCAACCGGGGATATGGATGGTATTAATATGGAAGTGGGTCTTGAAGACCAAAGGAAAGGCGTGGTTGTAAAAATGGACATCAATATAGGGGACATATTAAAGTTAAAGAAGCAGCATCCCTGCGGCAGTAAGGAGTGGGAGGTTCTGAGAGTGGGGGCGGATTTTAGGATCAGGTGTAGGGGATGCGGGCATCAGATCATGATAGCCAGAAGGCTTCTTGAAAAAAATATAAAGGAAATCTGCCAGGCGGAAGCATGACAGATTGAAAAATGTAAAAATATGAAATCCGGCTCCGGGATGGAGGATGTGATAACACTGTTCCGGAAAAGCCGTAACCATTCAGTGAACTGTCTGACCTGTTACGAAAAGTTTGAAAAGTACTGGAAAAATCCTGCGAAAATACTTGAAATACGAGAGTGACTATGGTATCATATTAACTCGTGATGAATAAAATTCCTTGCTCGCATTGCAGTGCGGGCCAGAGACCAAAAGGAGGTAACAAGCATGAACAAGTATGAATTAGCCGTTGTTGTTAGCGCTAAGATCGAAGATGAAGAGAGAGCTGCCGTAGTTGATAAGTGCAAGGCTCTTGTCGAGAGATTCGGTGGCACCATCACAGAAGTGGACGATTGGGGCAAGAAGAGACTTGCTTACGAAGTTCAGAAGATGAAGGAAGCTTTCTACTATTTCATCAGATTCGATGCTGAGAGCACTGTTCCGGCAGAGATCGAGAGCCGTATCCGTATCATGGACAATGTAATCAGATACTTAATCGTTAAACAGGACGAGGCTTAATAGAAAGCGAGAAAACAGTATGAATAAAGTAATTCTTATGGGACGTTTGACAAGAGACCCTGAGGTGAGGTACTCCCAGGGAGCCAGCCAGACCGCAGTAGCGCGTTTTTCCATTGCCGTTGACAGAAGATTTAAGCGTGAGGGCGAACCGGATGCCGACTTCTTTAACTGTACTTGTTTTAACAGACAAGCTGAATTTGTTGAGAGATATTTGCGCAAGGGGATAAAGGTGGTCCTCAGCGGAAGGATTCAGAATGATAACTATACGAACAAGGACGGGCAGATGGTATACAGCGTCCGCGTTATTGTAGACGATATTGAGTTCGCCGAGAGCAAGAATGCATCCGGTGGGAACAGCGGCGGCTACAATGGTGACGGCGGTTACAATAATGGCGGGTTTGCAGGCGGTGCAAACAATGCGCCGGCAGCGTCCGGAGCCGGTGACGGTTTCATGAACATCCCTGACGGCATCGATGAAGAATTACCGTTTAACTAAGTTGAGTTTGCAAGATAGGAGGCATTGACATGGCTTACAATAAAGCAGAGAAACCCGATTCTCCCGTGAGGAAAAAAGGCGGAGTCCGCAGAAGAAAGAAAGTCTGTGTATTCTGTGGTAAGGATAATGTAATTGATTACAAAGACACCAACAAGCTGAAGAGATACGTATCCGAGAGAGGCAAGATTCTTCCCCGCCGTATCACCGGCAACTGTGCTAAGCATCAGAGAGCATTGACAGCAGCTATCAAGAGAGCACGTCATGTTGCATTGATGCCTTATGTTCAGGATTGATCAGAAATTGGATGTGGGAGCTCCGGCTGAAAAGCCGGGGCTTTTTATTTCTTTCCCGGTTTTTCGGCAAAACATTTCGTCATTCGACAAATTAAATTGTGGCATAGTGAATGGGAATATGTTAAAATGGACGATAAGGGCAGATTAAATTGAGAGATCGGAGATCTTTCAGTTGCAGGTCTGTGCTGCGAGGTATACCGAATGAAGAAGAGGATTAAGTTAAAGGGTCGTATTAAAACTTATATACAGTTCAGCATATATCTTGGCATTCTAATGCTTGCCATAGATGCAGCGATGTTTTTGATCGATCTGCGTGCCGGTATGCTGCTGGCCGGATTTTGTATCCTGTATTTTGCGATCACATTATCCCATTACTTTTACAATAAGCCTATTATCATGAATGAGCTTGTCAGCTTTGCCACGGAGTATGGGCAGATACAGAGGAAGCTCCTGCGGGACATGGATCTGCCATATGCACTGTTGGACGATGGGGGAAAGGTGATCTGGACCAATATTGCGTTTGAGACGGTGGTACATCAGCCGAAAGGATTTCGGAAATCCATCACGGCGCTGTTTCCCTCCATTACCAGGGACAGGCTGCCAGATGATACGGGAGTGGATGAAGCGCAGTACGAACTGGAGTATGAGGGCAATGAATTTATAGCCAAGTTCAAGAAGATTTCCCTGAAGGAAATGGCAGAACACAGTGATATGATCGATGCGCAGGATTATGACGGATATCTGATCGCATTGTATCTGTATGACGAGACGGCGCTTCATATTGCATTGCAGGAGATAGATGATCAGAGTCTTGCGGTGGGAATGATCTATCTGGATAATTATGAGGAGGCGCTTGAGAGCGTGGAAGAGGTGCGCCGCTCTCTGCTGATCGCGTTGATCGACCGTAAGGTGAACAAATATATTTCCGCCCTGGACGGCATCAGTAAGAAGCTCGAGAAGGACAAGTATCTGGTAATCCTGCGGAAGAAGGCCATAGCCAGGCTTCAGGAGACCCGCTTTGATCTTCTGGAAGAGGTCAAAACCGTAAATATCGGCAATGAGATGGCGGTGACCATCAGCATCGGCGTAGGTCTGGATGGACTGACATATGCGCAGAATTATGAGTTTGCAAGAAATGCCATTGATCTGGCACTGGGGCGCGGCGGGGATCAGGCTGTTATCAAGACCCCCGAGAGCGTCACTTATTATGGCGGCAAGAGCCAGCAGGTGGAAAAGAATACTCGTGTGAAGGCCCGTGTGAAGGCCCATGCCCTTCGGGAAATCATCACCAGTAAGGATATGGTATTGGTAATGGGGCATCGCATGCCTGACGCCGACAGCTTTGGTGCCGTTGTGGGTATCTATCGGATCGCCCAGACACTGGGACGTAAGGTCCATATCGTACTTAACGAAATTACACCGGCTATCCAGCCGATGGTGGATCTGTTCAAGAATAATCCTGAATATGAAGAGGACATGATCATAGGGAATCAGCAGGCGATCGAAGCGGCAAACAGCAACGCGGTTCTGGTGGTGGTGGATGTCAATAAGCCCACCCTGACGGAATGTCCTGAGCTGCTGCGGTTCTGCAAGTCAGTGGTGGTTTTGGATCATCACAGGCAGGGAACGGAGACCATTGAAAATGCAACACTCTCCTATGTGGAACCATATGCGTCTTCCTCCTGTGAGATGGTATCCGAGATTCTGCAGTATACTTATGATAATATCAAGATCCACCCGGAAGAGGCGGATTGTATGTATTCAGGCATTATGATCGACACAAACAACTTTGTGACCAAGACAGGGGTGCGTACCTTTGAAGCGGCAGCTTTCCTGCGGCGTAACGGAGCGGATGTGACCCGTGTGCGAAAGCTTTTCAGAGAGGATGCGTTGGAGTATAAGGCAAAGGCGGATGCGGTCAGCCAGGCGGAAATTTACAAGCAGAGTTTTGCCATTTCCATTTGCTCCGCAGAGGATTTGCCCAGCCCCACCGTGATCGGCGCGCAGGCGGCAAATGAGCTGTTGAATATAAAAGGGATCAAGGCAAGTTTTGTCCTGACGGATTATCAGGGAAAGATTTATGTCAGTGCCCGTTCTATTGATGAGGTCAATGTGCAGATCATTATGGAACGGATGGGCGGCGGCGGCCACATGAACATTGCAGCCTGCCAGATGGATGGCGTGGGTATCATCGAAGCGATCGGAGCCCTGAAGCAGACTATCGACAGTATGTTGGAGAATCACGAGATCTGAATATCAAAGGATCATCCAAGCCCGTAAAGAGAACTGTGTCTGCTGCTGCGGCATTGCGGGAAGTATGAATGTCCGGAAGGTTTCTATATATTGTATGCGCCGCCGGCGGCGGTATGACAGAGAAAATATTACAATTGACAGGATATGGAAAGGGGTTTGATCACATGAAGATAATTTTATTACAGGACGAGAAAAAGCTGGGCAGGAAAGGCGATGTGATAGAAGTCAGTGAAGGCTATGCGAGGAATTATATCCTGCCTAAAAAGCTTGGCGTGGAGGCTACCCCTAAGAATATGAACGATCTGAAATTACAGAAAGCAAACAATGATAAGATCGCGCAGGAGCAGCTGGACGCGGCGAAAGCGCTTGCGGCC
This sequence comes from uncultured Lachnospiraceae bacterium, assembly GCA_947177885.1. The sequence goes on along the minus strand of CAMWWF010000009.1, from coordinate 13,295 downwards.
CTTTTGGAAGAAAAGCAGGTGGTGGTTCAGATGAAGGCTGGTGAGGGCGGCAGAGCTTTCGGCTCGGTGTCTTCCAAGGAGATTGCGGCAGCCTGCAAAGAACAGCATCATATCGAGCTGGATAAGAAGAAGATCCAGCTGCCGGAGAGTTTGAAGGCTTTTGGCTCTTATGAGGTGGCAATAAAGCTGCATCCCCAGGTAACAGGAAAGCTTACGGTAAAAGTGACAGAGGCATAGAGGACAGAATAGATGCCGGCAATGGAAGAGAATGTACTGAAAAGAATACTGCCCCACAGTGTGGAAGCGGAGCAGTCTGTCATCGGCTCCATGATCATGGATAAAGAAGCGATTGTGGTGGCTTCCGAGTTGATCACTGGAGAAGACTTTTATAACAGGCAGTATGGGATCCTTTTCGAGACGATGGTCGAGCTGCATGACAGCAACAGCCCTGTGGATCTGGTAACATTGCAGAATAAGCTGAAGGAGAAGGATGTGCCTCCCGAGGTCAGCAGCCTGGAGTTTGTCAGGGATTTGATCACAGCCGTTCCCACATCGGCAAATATTAAATATTATGCAAACATTGTGTCGGAGAAATCCACGCTGCGCAAGCTGATCCGACTGAATGAAGAGATAGCCAATACCTGCTATGTGGGAAAGGAAAGCCTGGAATACATTCTGGAGGACACGGAAAAGAGAGTATTCCAGCTTGTTCAGAAGCGCACAACGGACAACTTTGTTCCTGTCCGGCAGATTGTGATGAATGCCATGGACAAGATAGAAACAGCAGCAAAGAACAAGGGGAGTGTAACCGGTATTCCCACCGGATTTATCGATCTGGACTACCGCACGGCAGGTATGCAGCCTTCCGATCTGATTCTGGTTGCAGCCCGTCCTTCCATGGGCAAGACGGCGTTTGAACTTAATTTAGCGCAATATATGGCTTTTAAAAAGAATCTGACAGTGGCGCTGTTCAGCCTGGAAATGAGTAAGGAACAGCTGGTAAACCGTATGTTCTCCCTGGAGTCCAATGTGGACGCCCAGAAGCTCCGTACAGGCCAGTTGAACGATCAGGAGTGGGAGAGGCTGATCGAGAGTGCGGGTACCATCGGCAAGTCAAAGCTGATCATTGACGATACTCCCGGTATCTCCATTGCGGAGCTTCGATCCAAATGCAGGAAATATAAGCTGGAACATGATCTGTCCATTATTATGATCGACTATCTGCAGCTGATGTCAGGCAGCGGCCGCAGCGAATCCAGACAGCAGGAGATATCGGATATCTCCAGGTCCCTGAAGGCGCTTGCCAGGGAATTGAATGTTCCTGTGGTGGCCTTGTCGCAGCTTTCCCGGGCGGTGGAACAGAGACCGGATCACAGACCCATGCTTTCCGACCTGCGTGAGTCGGGAGCGATCGAGCAGGACGCGGACGTGGTAATGTTCCTGTACCGGGACGATTATTATAACCATGACACAGACAGAAAGGGTATTTCGGAAGTGATTATTGCCAAGCAGAGAAACGGTCCTATCGGCACGGTGGAGCTGGCATGGCTGCCCGAATATACCAAGTTTGCAAATCTGGAGCATTCCAGAAGAGAATATACATAAGTAACCTACGAAAGAGAATGAACAATCAGGATTGTTACAATTGAGATTGTTGGTTCTCTTTCTTTTTCAGAGAATCCAAAACAGTATCGGCCCGAACAGCATAGTATGTCTGACGGCACAGGAACAGTTACCGGACATGAATTCGGAACGGAAATTGTTCTGCCGGCTATTGGTGATGCGGGACGGATGCGGAACCGGAACAGGAAAGGAGATCATATGGACAATTATCTGTTTATTTCAGACGCTGCAAAAGAGGTAAAAGTGGAAAGTCATGTTCTGCGCTATTGGGAGGAAGAGCTTCATCTGCCCATCAAACGTAATGAGCTGGGACACCGCTATTATACGGAAGAGGATGTGGAACGGTTTAAGCAGATCAAGGGAATGAAAGAAAGGGGACTTCAGTTGAAGGCAATCAAAATGATTCTGAAGGATGGAAAACTGGACATGCTGGTACCCAGACAAAGAACCGGAGATGGGACGGATAAAAGTGAAACTGCCGGAAAAAGCAGCGGTGCAGGCGGCGAATGGAATACCGATCAGATCATGAGACAAAATATGGCACAAAGCGCAAGACAGGACAGGAGACAGAATGCGGCAGAGAACATGGCGCAGGGAGCGGAACGGCCTGTGGCGCCTGGCAGAACACAGAATACGGCACAGGCAACCGGCAGGAATATCCAACCCGCCAATATGCCGATTGACATTGTGGAGACTAAGGAGACGGGCATATCAACGGCTGACAGTAAGGAGGATAAGTCCAGGCGGCTGCAATGGCTCCTGCAGCAGCTCATTCGGGAGACTCTTCAGGAAAATAACAGTGAGCTGTGCCGGGAGATCAAGGAAAGTGTGGTAAAAGAGCTGGATTATCAATTCCGTATGCAGGAGGAAAGAGAAGAAGCCAGGGACAAGCTTCTGGTGGAGCGCAGTGAAGAACACTATCAGAAGATGGACGAGCTGCTGCGCAAGAAAGCAAAGAAAAAAATATTGCGCGAAAAGGCCAGGGAAAAGAAGGAGCAGGAGACGGAAAAGGAGTTTTTGGAATTCAGCGGAGGAAGTATTTCCAAGGATAATATCCTGGGAGAGAATCCCAAAGAAAAAACAGAAAAAAAGAAAAAGCGCTTCATTTTTTGAAGCGCTTTTTCCTTAGAAAACGATGTTGAAAATACAAGTGCCGTTCTGAAACACTTTATTATGCCTGAGCGATAGCGCCGGTAGGGCACTGGCCTGCGCAGGAACCGCAGTCGATGCACTTGTCAGCATCAATCTCAAACTTGCCGTCTCCCATGCTGATAGCGCCAACAGGGCACTGAGCCTCACATGCTCCACAAGCTACACAAGCATCTCCAATTGCATATGCCATAACAATATCCTCCTTAATATCTGATAGAAATGTTCAATAACTGTACCTACTATTGTAATATAAAAGAGAGGCAAATACAAGTTTTATTTCTCAAAACTTATCCTTCTTTTATTTTCCGCTTTCAGCCCGCCGCTTTTTTATACCGTTTAAAATGGCCTGCTTTTTGTCTAAAAGCAATGTCTTGTCCATGGCGGGTACGCCTGCAAGCCTGTATTCCATGCCCAGCTTCTCGTATTTTGATTCGCCCATGGTGTGATAGGGCAGCACATCCAGAGCCTTCAGGTTGCTGAATTGTCCGATAAAGTATCCCAGATCAAAGAGGTATTTTTCGTCATCCGTGATACCGGGAACCACCACATGGCGGATCCACATGTCCACATGCTTTTCGTTGAGATACCCGGCAAATTTCAGTATATTGGTGTTAGGCTGTCGGGTAAGATCCTTATGCTTTTCCGGGTCGATATGCTTGATATCCAGCATAACGAGGTCGGTCATACTCATAAGCCTGTCCAGTTTCTCGCGCTGGGCGGCATTGTCAGGGTTGTAGGCAATGCCGGAAGAATCGATACAGGTATGAATATTGCGCTGTTTTGCCAGAGTGAACAGATCGATCAGGAAATCAATCTGCATCAATGGTTCCCCGCCGGTAACGGTCAGGCCGCCTCCGTTAGCGTAAAACGCACTGTTTCTTTCATATTGTTCGATGATGTAGGAGGGTTCCATCAGAGTGCCGCCGTTCATTTCCCAGGTATCGGGATTATGGCAATAGGCACAGCGCATGGGGCATCCCTGCACAAAAACAACAAAACGCGTTCCGGGACCGTCTACGGTACCGAAGCTTTCTAATGAATGAATTCTTCCTTGCATAAATGGCATCTCCTTCCGAAATGATCATCCAATCATCTTTTTTATTATAACAAAATCAGCCCTAAAATAAAAGGATTAAATTTTATGGGATATTATGGCATATATGGTTGAACATATGATGAATAAATGATAAAATTCAAAGTCAGGGACAGGATTTTTGCAAGACAAAACTTCTGATCGCATACATAAGGGACGGTTATGACATGGAAAGAGAAAATAGAATGTTAGCGGCAGCAACGGTTCTGGCACTTGTGGGAGGAGCCTTTTTCAGGCAGGACGATCTTTATAAACTGACCGTTGTGCGTCTGATCGTGATCACAGCGCTGATCGTTGCCTATAATGTGTTTTTGATGGTGCGAAAGACACAATGGGAGTATCGCAGGAATGTGCTGCGGTACAGCGGAATGGTTATTGCCACGATAGGGCTGATGCAGGGGATCTGCCGGATACGGCAGATGGAAAACGCGGGGGACCATTTGCGGATGGGCCTGGGCATTGCGGTGGCGGTGATCTTACTGGGATCCTTTCTGCTGTTGCTGAGAGCAGAAAAGGGAGTCACAGAGGATGTCATCATGACAGTGATCTTTGCAGGATTTCTGGTGAGGATATTTTATGTGATGATGACGGACGGGCTGCTGTTTCAGAACGATATCACTGCCTTTCATCTGGATTGCCAGGGTCATCTCGGTTATATTTGCCACCTTTATACAAACGGGAGGCTGCCTGATGTGAATCCAATGACGGCTTTTGAATTCTGTCAGCCGCCTCTGTACTATGCCGTCAGCGCAGTGTTTCTGAGGGTGTATGGATTCTTCGGACTGCTTCCGGAGATCATTTGGAGTGTGGATGAGACTTTGCAGATAATGCCCATGATGTATTCCATGATGACGCTCGTGTTTATCGATAAGATCGGAAAGCAGATGAAGCTTTCCTGCGAGGGACGTCTGGTGGCGGTATGTCTTGCGGGATTTCTTCCGTATAGTGTTATGATGAGCGGAGCTCTGAACAATGACACGTTGACGACACTGTTGATGGTCATGAGTGTCTATTATACGTTCAGATGGTATGAGAAGCCTGATATGAAAGGAATCGTTATCATGGCGGTCTGTATTGGCGCCGCCATGATGACAAAATTATCGGCAGTGGTGATCGCGCCAGCAATGGCGGTTCTGATGTTGTGCCGCGTATGGAAGGATCGGGAAAAGTGGACGGCGTATCTGAAACAGTTTGTCTGTTTCGGACTGGCAGCGCTGCCGCTTGGCCTGTGGTATCCCGTCTATTGCCGGATCAGATACCAGATGCCGTTCGGGTATGTGGTTTCCTTTGATGAGGATGCAATGCAATTTATCGGCATGTATGATAAATGGTCGCGTCTCTTTCGGTTTGAGAATGCTTTTGAGTTTCTGACCATACGTGATGACCAGATCAACGGGGTTGCGGATTATAATATTCCGGTATCCCTGGTCAAGTATGCGACTTTCGGGAACAGTCATTATTATCTGGAAAGCCGGCTGACTCAAGTGGCGGGTACATGTATTTTCTGGATCAATATAGTGCTGTTCATACTCATGCCGCTTTTGTTCGCGGTGTGGTGTTTCTGCAGAGACGGCAGGCGGACACATAAGATCTTTATGCTGACTGCGGCCGTGGCCAGCTTGTATTTTTACATTAAATTCTGTTTTAAATACACACATGTATGTTCTATGAATGTGCGCTATGTTATGTGCGCGGTTTATATCGGCTTTCTGATAATAGCGGCAGCGGTAACCGAAATACAAAAGGCGGTATCGTCAAAAAATGTAATCTTGGGGAATGGCTGTAAAAAGCTGATGGTGGCATTGCCCATCCTTTACTCCATGGCTGTGATCGTGCTGAACGTGGGAATGGAAATGTTATTGCCCTGAGTCTGTACCGTATAGTAACTTTTTTGCATAATTATGTTTTCGGGGAGGACGGGCATGGCGGGATCAGGCAAATTTATGGCTGTGTGGGAACGCATCTTTTTGATAGCGGGAAATGTTGTGTTTTTTATGGTGTTCTGCATCCTGGCGGCAACGGATGACAGGGTGCACAGAAATGCTGCCAACTGGCGGCTGCTTGTGGTGAATCTGCTCATTCTGGCGGTTCTGTGTGCGGTGAGCCTTTTTGCGTTCCGGGGAAACGCAACGGAATGTTCCTCTGAAATGAAAGTTCTGCGTTCGGGCAGTCTTTCTGCGTTTTGGAAGAGGATACAGGCATGGAAACATCCTGTTATCGTGCTTCTCGGCATTTATCTGCTGCTGTTTGCGCTGCAATGTGTTTTTGTGCATTTTACCTATTTCTATACCGGATGGGATGTGGATCTGGTCAAATGGAGAGTGGAGGGAGTACTGGAAGGGTATTCTCTGCAGGATCTGGGCGGTGATGACTATCTGTCCATATGCCCCAACAATCTTCTGGTCTTTTATGTACAGTATTTGCTGGCTAAGATCGGGGAACTGTTCTCTCTGGAAACTCCCTATAATATGTGCTTTTATGCCTCCTGTTTCTGCGTCTCTGCCTCCTGCTTTTTCGGAAATCTTATAGTCCGGAAGATGACGCAGAGCGGTATGATCCGTCTGCTGTATGATCTGACCGGCACGGTGTTTATCCTATTCAGTCCATGGATCGGGATTCCGTACTCGGATACCTATGGGATGCTGTTTGCCACTGTGGGAGTGTGGGCAGTGTGTTGCCTGGAGAGGCCTGTGTTAAAATGGCCGGTGACTGCGTTTGCCGCTCTGATTGGCTATCAAATGAAACCGACCTGTATCTTTCCGCTGTTTGCCGCAATTATTCTGTATCTTCCCGGATATCTCCCGGAACTCCGCAGGCGGTGGAAGGAGCTGATGATCCTGTTGCTGAGCTGCCTTGTTTTCTGGGGAGCGGCTCAGGGAATTGTATTTCTGGTACAGTACAATCTGTCTTTCCGATTGGATCCGGAACAAAAGCTTCCGGTGAATCATTATATCATGATGGGCCTGAATACGGATACCAGCGGAGGATTCAGCGCGGAGGACCGCAACTTTGCGGTCAGTATTCCCACCTATGAGGAGAAGAAGCGGCTGACATGGGAAGAGATCGCTTTCCGGTGGGAGCAGATGACCGCCTCGCAGAAGAAGGAGCACTATCTGACGAAACTGATCTATATAATGAACAATGGGACTTTTTCATGGGGGGACGAGGGTGTGTTTTTCTTCTCCGTACCGGAACATGATAACAGCCTGAACGATGTTTACAGGGAAGTCTTCTACCCGGAAGGGAAATATTTCACATTTTACTGTGAACTTGCGCAGATCATTTGGCTGCAGATCTTGTTAGGGATCGTGCTTCTGTTTTTGGATCTGAAGAATCAGACTTTTCAGAAAGCATTTCTGGTGATCGTCCTGTGCGGTCTGCTGACTTTCCTGATGCTGTTTGAGGCGAGGGCGCGCTACCTGATCTTGTATTCTCCGGCATTCCTGATCTTGTCGCTGCATGGATATGAGGGATTGTTCTCCAGGATTTTGAGGCGGTGCACAAGGGGAAAGGCATCGTGAAGGGTTCCGGTGACTTGCTGTGATATGTTATATTTGAGTGTAATATATTTGGCAGACGGTTCCTGACAGATATTGAAAAGAGAACATCAGAGGGATTCCCGGATATCGGGACAGCTCAGACGAAAACCCCGTCCGACATTGTCGAACGGGGCTTTGCTACAGAAGAACTTGACGATCAGATCGCCTCGTGGAAGGTACGGGAAATAACGTCAGCCTGCTGTTCGGGAGTCAACTTGATGAAGTTAACTGCGTATCCGGATACACGGATCGTAAGCTGAGGGTAGTTCTCGGGATGCTTCTGAGCGTCTAACAGAGTATCTCTGTTCAGTACGTTTACGTTAAGGTGATGTCCGCCCTTTGTAGCGTAGCCATCCAATAAGTTTACAAGGTTGTTAACCTGTGCGTCGCTTGCTGCCATAATGATATCCTCCTTATATGATCATTGCTGTTTTAATAATATATTGCGTTTGGGGAAAAAATTCCCCAAACGGGTATATCTGTTGTATTTTGGGGCTGAATTACCGGTAGTCATCCAGTCCCTGATGAAGAGTAGGTACACTACAGGCCAACGGAGTTCTGGAACAGTCCGTACAGCCCATTGTCTGAACGTTCTTAGACTGATCCGCCTGTTGATCGTCATAGTCCACATTGATATGTCCTACGCCTTCGGTCATGCCGGAATCCAGCATCTTTACAAGGTCATCAATCATATTTTTCTCGTCCATTGTATATCCTCTCTATCCTGAAATTTCAGGAATTTTCATTACCTGTTCCTGTCAGCCCCGATATCAGGGCATACATGACACCCTGATATCAAGGGCTTCTCAATTTATTCAAGCCAAGTTCGAGTATCGCACGTCGATATCTTGTTGCCGTCAATCTATTTATTCAAGTCTAGCTCGATATCGCCGGCAAATACCTGATCTTCTTTGCCCAGAGCTCCGGGAATGATGGTGAAGGTATTGGAAATACCATCCTGCGCATCATTGAAAGGAAGCTTGGATACGGAAGACAGGGATGCTACCGCACCATGAGTATCACGGCCGTGCATGGGGTTGGCACCGGGTGCGAAAGGCTCGCCCTTCTTACGTCCATCGGGAGTATTACCTGTTGCCTTACCGTAGGTAACGTTGGAGGTAATGGTCAGGATGGAAGTGGTGGGAACACCATTTCTGTAGGTGTGATGACGTCTGATGGCGGTCATGAACTTATGAACAACCTCCTGAGCGATCTCATCCACACGGTCATCATCATTACCGTACTTGGGGAACTCGCCGGTGGTCTTAAAGTCTACAATGATACCATCCTCGTCACGAACAACCTCAACCTTTGCGTACTTGATCGCGGAAAGGGAGTCAGCCACGATGGAAAGACCTGCAACACCGGTTGCGAAGTATCTCTTGACATCTCTGTCATGAAGAGCCATTTCTGCTCTTTCGTAGCAGTACTTGTCATGCATATAGTGGATGATGTTCAGAGTATTTACATAAACATCTGCCTGCCACTCCAGCATATCGATGAATTTGCTCATTACATCATCATAGTCGAGAACATCACCTGTAACAGGACGATACTTGGGACCAACCTGTTTCTTGGTAACTTCGTCAACACCGCCGTTCAAAGCGTACAGCAGACACTTAGCCACGTTGGCACGAGCGCCGAAGAACTGCATTTCCTTACCGATAACCATGGAGGATACGCAGCATGCGATACCGTAGTCGTCACCGTGGGTAGCTCTCATCAGGTCGTCATTCTCATACTGGATGGAAGAGGTCTGGATGGACATCTTAGCGCAGTATTTCTTCCAGTTCTCGGGAAGTCTTGTGGACCAGAGAACAGTCAGGTTCGGCTCGGGTGAAGGACCTAAGTTGGTCAGGGTGTGCAGATAACGGAAGCTCATCTTTGTAACCATGTGACGTCCGTCAACGCCAACACCGCCGAGGGACTCGGTTACCCATACCGGATCGCCTGCGAAAATCTGGTTGTACTCAGGTGTACGTGCGAATTTGATCAGACGCAGCTTCATGATGAAGTGGTCAACGAACTCCTGGATCTGCTGCTCTGTGAAAGTACCGTTAGCCAGGTCTCTCTCAGCATAGATGTCAAGGAAGGTGGAAGTACGTCCAAGGGACATGGCAGCGCCGTTCTGCTCTTTTACGGAGCAAAGGTATCCGAAGTAAGTAGCCTGGATCGCCTCCTGAACGTTGGTAGCGGGCTTGGAAATATCGCAGCCGTAAGAAGCAGCCATTTCCTTCATCAGCTTCAGAGCAACCATCTGCTCGGATAATTCTTCACGAAGACGGATCACGTCGTCTGTCATAACACGTCCAGTGGAATCCTTCTGTGCCTGTTTGTCTTCGATCAGTCTGTCGATACCGTACAGAGCCACACGTCTGTAGTCACCGATGATACGGCCGCGGCCATAAGCGTCGGGGAGACCGGTAATGATATGGGAAGAACGGCAGGCTCTCATCTCGGGATTGTAAGCGTCGAAGCAGCCTGCGTTGTGAGTCTTTCTGTGTGTGGAGAAGAACTCGGAAATCTCAGGATCAACCTCATAACCGTTGTCAGAGCAAGCCTTCTCTGCCATACGGATACCGCCGTAAGGCTGTAAGGATCTCTTGAAAGGTTTGTCAGTCTGGAAGCCTACGATGGTCTCCTTGCTCTTGTCAAGGTATCCGGGGCCATGGGAAGTAATGGTAGAAACAACCTTGGTATCCATGTCAAGAACACCGCCTGCTTCTCTCTCCTTCTTCTGCAGGTCAAGAACCATAGCCCACAAGTCCTTTGTGTTCTGGGTGGCACCTGCCAGGAAAGAGTCATCACCGTCGTAGGGATGATAGTTTCTCTGGATGAAGTCGCGAACATTGACTTCTTTGTCCCATTTGCCACGCACGAAATCTGTCTCAATTGGTTTCATTTTGAAATACCTCCTGTAAAATTTGAATTAGTTTAAAATTTAAAATAGTTACCGCTAATCCTTAGGTTTATTATATGAAAAACAAGTGACACAGTCAAGAAGAGAACGTGTACTTTTTGCGATACATAAGCCATGCAACAGTCCTTACTGACAAAAACTCTCACTTTTCCACACCTTTGCCGCATCCATATTATGTGTTGTCTCCGATCCCTTATGCACTCCATGCTTTCATGGAAAAGAATAACTTGTCATATTTTGGGGAATAGATTATACTTGTAAAGAAAAAAGATATATCTGCCCTGCGGATATCTGAAAGGAGAATGGAAAAATGAGCGGAATAACGAAAGAGATGACGATCGGTGAGATCCTGAGAACCAACCCTGATGTGGCTCCTGTACTGATGGATGCGGGAATGCACTGTCTGGGATGTCCTTCCGCACAGGGGGAATCCCTGGAAGAGGCAGCTATGGTGCATGGGATCGACATAGATGCGCTGATGTCAGCTATCGGGGCTCTGTAGAGAGCTTTTGGGGAACCACAGCCGTTCTGACGATCATTTGAGCGCGTGGGAGATCTGCCCTGTTCATCTGTTATATGCCATATGCACCGGTAAGAATGCAGACTGCTGCGGTTGATTCCCGCGGGCAGGGAACCGGGCAGACGGGGTAACAAAATAGGCCGTAGGGCAATTTCATATTGCGAATTTGCCCCAACGGCCTTTTTTCCGCCATAAATTTCCTATGCGATCCCCAGTGACCGGACAGCGTTATCCCGGATCAGTGTCTCGTAATGTTCTGAGAGGAATGTGCTGTTATATCGGGTGGGAAGCTGCAGTGTACCGTATTCGGACACAATGTTGCAGGATCTGTCAAAGGCATCCCGGGTCGATTCGCCCTGAACCAGCTGCAGCAGATATTTGCCGGAGCCGTCTTCCTTATACAGGGTGCTTGTGCCGCTGTAATGGGGAGCGATGATGGCGGCCGCTTCCATGATACGGGACAGGGACTCAAAGAGGAAGACTCTCGTGCGATGCGGGGCATTGCTCTCGGAATCGGCATCCTTTGCGGTATCTGTCGATACGGCAATTTCCTCCTGGTCCGTCTGGAGTCTGCGGAACAGATCCAGAACATCATCTGCCGGCGAATTGAAATCGTCGCTATCATCAAGCTCTTCCGTCACAGACGGAGCAAAGCGGGAGAATCGGGTATCCAGTTCTTCGGGATCGTCCACCTTTGTGATGATCAGCACAATGCACTCTGCATTGAGGGGAATTGCCTCGATCATCAGAGGGATATCTTCTGCCTCAAAACCAAATTCGAAATTTGCCTGACGCATCATATCGCGGAACAATGTCTTTGCCTTTTCGGTTCCATAGGCTAGTTCGCTGATCTTTAGTTCACGGTTTGCCAAATCTTCACGGGTCAAAGTACAGCGAATCTGATTTTCATTGACTTTTTCTATTTTCATTCGACAACCCTTCCTTTCTGTCCCTTTAGCTTAATACTTTACCTTGCTTTAAGTCAATAGCAGGATCGACAACTTTAATCTTTTTTAATATTTTTAAAACTACTGCTTGCCAAAGACGACAAAACATTGTATAATCACTTTGTAAGCACCTCCGGTAATCCGTACATGGAAGGGGGCGGCAGTCTTAAATTTTCAGTTGATTTAGTTATTTCCCGGAACATTTCGTTCCGATTCATCCTTTGATTTAGAATTATATTAAGGATGTCTTACAAGTATGAGTGCGGGATTTATAAATGCACCTGCTTGGTCATAGTAATTCAACTAATATTTTCACACATATAATTCATTTTAAACAAACAGGTTGTTGACAAATTTTGTCAATACAGTACTGCCGGAGATGTTTATATTTATATGAAGGAATCTGGTGTTTGCGACTTTTTTGGAGAATTCATCACGGGAACTTTTGGTCGGAAAAGTCAAAATGCGGATTGCAGGACAGTGTCAGTGCTGTCGGTTAAACGGAAAAGCTGCTGCTGCGGAACAGGACTGGGCTGCCTCTCATGCTGGAATGCCGTGGCAGCGGCGCTTTTTTGGAAATTGATCCATATAAGCGGATTTTTGTATGCCTGATGGCTTTTTAACAGATTTTTAAAAATATCTGTATAATTTGGTAATGACGTTGGGGACGGAATGTGGTAGAATGTAACTGTCGTTTTTTGGCGACGTCATATAACATGTACATGCGCAAAGAGAGGTAATATACATGAAGAAAATAGTTCCGGTCATTGTGGCGCTGGTGCTGATCCTGATCATCGGCGGGGTGGCAGTTGGAAGTATGTTGGTGGACAAGTACTCCTACAGCAGGGAGACGGCGGATCTGGCGGAATATTACGGAGTGACGGGGGACAGACTGGCAATTGCCCTGCAGGATGAGATCGTGCCGGAACAGGCTGTCCGCAGGGATGGTGTCTGTTACTTCGATCTGGATACAATACACACTTATTTTAATGAAGGGTTTTATGTGGATCTGCAGGAGCAGCTGCTTCTGTATACCACGGCGGTGGATACTTACAGAGTCGCAATAGGGTCAGGCAGCTGGCAGAATGGCACAGAATCCGGTGACATGGGATATGCGATCTGCTTTGCTGAGGGTGAAACCATATATATGGCGGCAGATTATCTGAAAATGTTTACGAACTTTTCCTATGAGGTGCATAACGACCTGTGTATGCAGGTTTACACAGAGTGGGGAACGAGGGAGCTGGCAGAGGTTACCAGAGACACACAGGTGAGAAGTCTTGGAGGGATCAAGAGTCCGATCCTGAGACAGCTCGCCAAGGGTGAGACAGTGGAAATCCTGGAGCAGATGGAGACCTGGAGTGAGGTAAAGACATCCGATTCCATCATAGGATATGTTGAAAATAAGAGACTGTCTGAAATCACCACCGAGACGGAGGCGCCGGTGACAGATTATGTTCCTGAGGAATATACCTCTCTTTCCATGACGGGAAAGGTGAGT
>CAMWWF010000008.1 GCA_947177885.1 uncultured Lachnospiraceae bacterium | reverse complement strand
GGAACGATTTCAGGAAAGCCGCTTGATAAGCGGATGGAAGATTCCGAGAGGCTATGACAGGTAAAAGGAGGCTCTACAGTGTGGGGAACCATTACTGTAGGGCATTTTGATGGGCGGCAGGTTTTTCGTTTTCAGAAGTCGGGGCCAGTATCTGTTCAAACAGGAGTCCTGCCCCGAACCAGCAGGGGGCATAATCCAGACGGATCAGGTGCCGTATGTTCCAACGGCTGCGGCTGTAGTCCCATGGGCAGAGCTGCCGCTTTTCCAGGAGGCGCCCTGTGATGTATTCAGCGGAGAAGATCAGGCTCATGTAAGTAAGGCCCCGGACCCACGGCGACTTTTTCCTCAGCAGGCGGCTGACAGGGGAAAGCACCACCGCACAGCCGTAGATAGGGAACATCCAGATAGAGGTGGTTCCCTTGAGTGTCATGTCACGGCGGCGGAAAGAGTGCATGGCGGTGAATATGATCTCCATGCACCAGCCCACAAGTCCGCATTTTACAAAGTTTTGAAAAAAGGTAAGCACATTTTTTTTCATGATTCCTCCCGTTCTGTCGTGCAGGCAGCTTTCAGCTGTCTTCCGGAAAAGTGACGGATAGGCGGCTGCGAGGGAAGGAACAGCAACGTATCCGTGTTTTGCGCATACATTTTGCAGATGCCGCAGGATTAGACCGGCAGCAGTCTTAGTATATTCTGTCTGCCTGATTTTATGATAAATCGTATGATAACTGTTCCGTGTCAGTCAATCCGTCTGGTTCCGTACAGTTGCATATCATCTTTAAGAGGTGAGATCAGATGAATGAAAGAGAAGCTATGGCGTTTATAGAAGAAACCGCCCGTTATGGAATTGTACCGGGACTGGACAGCATCAGGGAGCTTTGCAGGCGTCTGGGGGATCCCCAGAAGGAGCTGAGATTTGTACATGTGGCGGGGACCAACGGGAAAGGCTCTGTCTGCGCTTATACCGCCTCCATCCTGAAAGCCGCGGGCTATAGAGTTGGGAAATATATATCGCCTGATATTTTTACATACAGGGAGATTATTCAGGTCAACGGAAGAAATATTACCATCAAGGCTTTCTGTCAGGGAATGGAGCGGATCAGGGAGGCCTGCGGTGAAATGACAGCGGAGGGACTGCCCCATCCCACCCCTTTTGAGATCAAGACTGCCTTGGGATTTTTGTATTTTAAAGAAAAGCAGTGTGATATCGTCGTCCTGGAGACCGGTATGGGCGGACTTCAGGATGCCACTAATATAGTGGAGGATACGGTTGTGTCGGTGATCGTGCCAATCAGCATGGATCATATGAAATTTCTGGGAAATACCCTGGCGGAGATAGCCGCCCGGAAGGCGGGGATCCTGAAAAGAGGCCGCCCTGTGGTGAGTATACGCCAGGAGGATGAGGCAGCGAAGGTTATATCAGACAGAGCAAATGATCTGGGATGTCCTTTGACGGTGACGGAGCCTCAAAATATAAAGAACGCACGTTATGGACTGCGCAGACAGTGCTTTGATTACAGGAACAGGAAAAAGATGGAGATTGCGCTGGCGGGAAAATATCAGCTTGAGAATGCGGCGCTGGCGTTGGATGTCATAGACGTGTTGGGAGAAGAGGGCTATGACGTGCCGGAGAGGGCGATCCGTCAGGGACTGGCTGAGACCAGGTGGCCGGGGCGGTTTACCGTAGTAGGGGAAAAACCCTGTTTTATAGTGGACGGCGTTCACAATGAGGGTGCGGCAAAGCGGCTTGCGGAGTCGGTTGAATTTTATTTTACAAATAAGAGGATTATCTATATAATAGGAGTATTGAAGGACAAGGAATACGAGAAGATCATCGGACTGACGGCTTCCTACGCGGAGCAGATCATCACGGTAACGCCACCGGATAATCCAAGGGCACTGCCCGCCTATGAACTGGCAAGGGAGGCTGCCCGGGTGCATCCCCGGGTGACGGCAGCGGACAGTCTTGAGGAAGCGGTGGAGATGAGTACTCTTTTGGCCGGAAAAGAGGATGTGATCATAGCCTTCGGCTCCCTGTCATTTCTGGGCAGATTGATGGAGATCGTGGAGAAACGCGGCGGGAAAAAGGCTTGAGACGGAAAGGCAGCGGGCGGAAAGCTGTCGAAGAGGCACTGAAAGATACTGTGGAAATGAAAACCGGAAAGGCAGCGGGATTATGGTAGATCAGGAGAAAATTAAAGAGGCAGTGAAACTGCTGTTAGAGGGAATTGGTGAGGATACCGGACGGGAAGGGCTGTTGGACACTCCTGACAGGATCGCCAGAATGTATAGTGAGATCTTTTCCGGAATGGAGGAGGATGCGGGAGAGCATCTTTCCAAGGTGTTCACCGTAGAAAATAATGAAATGGTGCTGGAGAGAGACATTGTGTTTTACTCCATGTGTGAGCATCATATGATGCCGTTTTACGGCAGGGCTCATGTGGCATATATTCCCGACGGCCGCGTGGTGGGACTGAGCAAACTGGCAAGAACGGTGGAAGTGTACGCGCGGCGGCTGCAGATACAGGAGAGAATGACGGGGCAGATCGCGGATGCCATCCTGCAGGAATTGAAGCCGCAGGGTGTTATGGTAGTTCTGGAGGCAGAGCACATGTGCATGACAATGCGTGGAGTGAAGAAGCCCGGGAGCAGGACGGTGAGTATTGCGACCAGGGGCATCTTTGAGCAGGACACCAATCTACAGAACCGTTTTTTGCAGATGCTTCGGGTATAGGGGGCGACTCACGAACGGCTGATATATAACAGAAGTAATTAAATGGAGATCATTTTGGACAGAATAGACCGTATTATACAAAATGCATTGTTTAAAGAGTGCTTGGGTAAGAACAGAGTGGCAGAAGCAGAGCGTTGCTTCTGCCGTCATGATATGGCGCATTTCCTGGATGTGGCAAGGATTGGAATGATCTTGAATCTGAGGGAGCAGCAGGGAATTGGGGAGGAGATCATCTACGCGGCGGGACTTTTGCACGATATCGGAAAGCATCTGCAGTACAGCCATGGAATTCCCCACGAGAGGGCGAGTGCGGAGCTGGCCCCGGCCATCTTGCAGGACTGCGGCTTTGATAAAAAAGAGACGGGTGTTATTATAAAAGCGATCCTTGCTCACAGAGACAGTGGATCTGCTTCTGCCAAAGGCCTGACAGGTATCCTTTACCGTGCGGACAAGGCAAGCCGCGCCTGCTTTTCCTGTGAGGCGGAGAGGGAATGTAACTGGAAAGACGATAAGAAAAATTATAGAATACAGTATTAGAAAAGCATTTTTCAAACACGCTCTGGAGCGTGCCGTCGGATGCGGCGTGGAGGTTGAGATGAAGATTGGAAACAGGGAATTTAAAACAAAGGGACATACTTATGTCATGGGAATTTTGAATGTGACACCAGATTCCTTTTCCGATGGAGGAAGATGGAATGACAGGGACAGGGCGTTAAAGCATGTGGAGCAGATGGTGGACGAGGGCGCTGATATCATTGACATCGGCGGGGAATCTACCAGACCCGGCTATACGCTGATCTCCGAGGAGGAAGAGATTGACAGAGTGGTGCCGGTGATCGAGGCGGTGAAAGCGGCTTTTGATGTGCCTGTCTCACTGGATACGTACAAGGGGAAGGTGGCGGACGCAGGGATAGCAGCAGGGGCGGATCTGATCAATGATATCTGGGGACTGAAGTATGATGATAAAATGGCAGGAGTTATTTCAAGGAGCGGTCTGCCCTGCTGTCTGATGCATAACAGGAAGGATACCGGATATGAGTCCTTTCTGGAGGATGTGGCGGCGGATCTGTCAGAGTCGGTGCGACTGGCAATACAGGCGGGAATCCGTAAAGAAAACATTATCTTAGACCCGGGAGTGGGATTTGCCAAAAGCTATGAACAGAATCTGGAAATCATCAACTGTCTGGAGCGTCTGAATGCTCTGGGATACCCGATCTTATTGGGATGCAGCCGCAAGTCCGTGGTGGGGCTTACGCTGGATCTGCCGGCCGGCCAGCGGGTGGAGGGAACGATAGTCACCACTGTGATGGGGGTGATGAAAGGATGCATGTTTGTCCGGGTCCATGATGTGAAAGAGAATGTCCGGGCGGTCAAAATGACAGAGGCCATTACAGCGAAAAAGGAGGCAAAGGATAATGTATCCGGAATACGCAAAGGATGAAATCCGTATTGAGCAGTTGGAAGTGTATGCATATCATGGAGTTTTTCCCGAGGAGAAGCGAAAGGGCCAGACTTTTCTGGTCAATGCGGTGCTCTATGCCGATACACGGAAAGCCGGGCAGTCCGATCAGTTAGAGCTGTCTACGGATTACGGAAATGTGTGTTGCTTTATAACGGAATGGATGAAAGAGAACACTTGTAATTTGATAGAGGCGGTGGCCGAAAGATTAGCTCAGGCAATTTTGTTAAAATATAACCTGTTATCCGGCATTGAACTGGAGATACGAAAACCGGAAGCGCCCATCGAACAGCCCTTTGGCTGTGTCTCTGTGAAAATATGCAGAGGGTGGCACAGGGCATATCTGGGGATCGGTTCCAATATGGGGGATAAGAGACAATATATCCGGAATGCCGTGGAAGCCTTGAAGGCACATCCGCTGATCGTGGTGCGGAAGGTATCTGACCTGATCGTGACGGAACCCTATGGCGGAGTTGAACAGGATGATTTTCTGAATGGAACCCTGGAGATCGAAACCTTGCTTACTCCTCATGAATTGCTGGATGCGCTGCATGAGATCGAGGCGGCGGCGGACAGGGTGAGAGAAGTGCGTTGGGGCCCCAGAACACTGGATCTGGACATTATTTTTTATGATAAGCTGGTGTATGAGGATGACGCGCTGGTGATTCCCCATCAGGATATGGAGAACCGCAGATTTGTGCTGGAACCTTTGAGCGCTCTTGCGCCCAACTACAGGCATCCTGTTTTGGGAAAGACGGTGGTTCAGCTTTTAAATGCGTTGGAATGATTCACTGCTTTAGCCGGGACAGCAGGAAGCGTTCCGTAAAGTGGGCGCACAGTCCCGTAAACAGTCCGGCCAGGATGCCGCTTACGGCCAGGTAGGGAAGATAGGCGAGCACTCCTGCCGTGGCAGTGATGGCGAAAGCGATAAGAAGCTGTCCCAGATTGTGAAACAAACCTCCCAGAGAGCCTGTGAGGAAGGGCAGCTTTTTCCGCAGCAGACGGTTGACCGGATACATGACGGCAAAGCTGAGTACACCGCCTGCGAGACTGTAGAGCAGGCTCAGGAGCTGTCCGAACAGAAGGGTGGACAGTAACAGTCTGGCGATCAGTACCAGAAAGGCATCTTTCGCGGTATAGTGCTGTAACAGGATCAGGGTGACCACATTGGCAAGTCCCAGCCTGATACCCGGCAGGGGGACCAGCGGCGGAAGGGCGCTCTCTATGGCATAGACGGCCATGGCCAGTGTGGTATATAGAGCTAAAGTTGTCAGTTTCTGTAAAGACATCTGGTTCCTCCATCTGTAAGGATCTGCCCGGTGACGTTTTCGGATAAGGTATGCCATGAACTGACCCGGATAAGCCGGAGCCGGGATTTTGCCGGCTTCGAAAAGAATACTTTGTATTGACGTACCGGATACGGCAGCCAGGTATTTTCGGAAGGGTTGATCTCTCCGGTTTTTCGGTGATTGGCATACCTGACGGAAAGGGCGGAAGATGATGCCTAATAGGCCACCGTATCGACGGGATCGGCATCATTTTCCCGAAGTCGGATCACCAGTCTGTTGGGCAGACAGACAATGGGCAGACCGGTGCTGCTGATAAAGCCCTGGTGTACGCAGAGTTTGTCCGGGCAGTCGGCGGATATGATTCCGATACTGTCAGAGCGCACTTCAATTTCATTGATACACCCGCCTGCACCGGTGACGGTAAAACGGTGGGGCGCTACGGAGCCGTCCAGCGGAATACTTGTCAACAATTCTCCATCCTGATAGATATCCGCAATGCAATCCGCACTGCGGGAAGCGGGACGAAATATGGCGATCAGGCTTATACCGAGGATCAGGCATAATATCACTGTAATAACAGCGGCTGTTATTTTATAATTCTTTGTTTTTTCCAAAGGAATCTCCTTAATTCCCGCGGGCAATGAATCAAAGTCCCGGATGCCTGTATCCATGGTATCTTAACGAATGCCGCGAGAGTAAATTTCCGTTTTGCCGTGCTCCGTGTTCAACGTCCCCGCACATCAAAGATGTATTGCTTTCTCTATGGGACTTTGGCTTTGCAGAGGAGGATGCTGACTGTCTGTATCTGCAGGTGGATCTGCACGGCGGGGATTGTTTACAGATTTCAGTATAACAAAAGGAAACCTAAAAAGGAAGCGTCGAATGAATCTGTAATAAATAATTTGCGATCATCGGACAGTTTGTGGTAAAATGTTGCCACAGAAGAACATTGCGCTGATTGCTGAATTTCAGGGCATTCATCGGCCGAATGGCATCGAGACCATGACCGGTCTGTGGTCATGGTATGGTTGTAGACAATGAAAGGGATGAAACAATGGAAACACCTGCTTATATTCATGTAAAGGAACAGACATTAAAGACGATAGACGAGAAGATGCCACCGGAGGAGGAGCTGCAGGACCTGGCGGAGCTTTTTAAGGTTTTCGGGGATGGCACCAGGCTGAAGATCCTGTATGTGCTGCTGAGCTCGGAGATGTGCGTCTATGATATCGCGGCTGTGCTGGGCATGTCCCAGTCCGCCATATCCCACCAGCTCAGGGTTCTGAAACAGATGGATCTGGTGAAAAACCGCAGAGACGGGAAGACTATTTTCTATTCTCTGGCGGATGACCATGTTGTGACGATACTGAACCAGGGCCTGGATCACATTGAAGAATAGAATACCCGCACGATTTAAAATCCTCTTGAATGGGACGTTTGTTCTGTTCAGGGGGTTTTTGCAATGGATATACTTCATGATTGCTTTTCGGCGGAGGTTGCCATACATAATATAAAAAGCAGTCTTGACAGCTGTCTTGTTGTGTTTTGTACTGTACTTGTAACAGCATAACACTAAAGAACAGAATGGCGGTGAAAATTTGGAAATAGTTGTAAGTAACAAAGCAAGCCGACCTTTATACGAACAGATAGCATCACTGATCAAAGCGGCAATAATGAGCGGTGAGTTAAAGGCTGGCGAAGCAATTCCGTCTGTAAGGGCATTAGCAAAATGTGGGGCGGCTGCATTTGATACATTGGATAAATCGGAAATCATTGCGTATCGCCGAGAAGATTATCAATTTAAGGTATTGTTGATCACTTTAGCAAATGCTGATGAACAATGGAAGTGGGGAAAGTATGCTGTCGCATTGCCCGCATCCAAAAGGCAGATCGTAAACAGCAGATATATTTTTGCCGGGATTGCAGCGATCATTGGATTTTGCATATCTTTCATTGTCAACACAATCTCATATTTCTGCTTCCCCGCATATCAGTTTGGCTTTTATCTGTTTGTATCGGCGGCTTCCTTTTGTGTTGTGCTGTTATTTCTTTCGTTTATTTTGCCGTCTGACTACTGGTTGGGTGTCAACGCGGGCTTTGCGGCGATGTTCATTTTGATTATATTGTTGGTGGTTTTAGGACTTTGGTCACGAATGACAGATAATGCAATTATGGGTTTTGTCACAGATAATTTCGATTCGAGCATGATGATCGGATTTGCCGGTACAGTCGTAATTTTCGCTTTGTCCTATATATTGTCTGTTACATTGTTCAAAAGGAAATATGCTTAAAAGCAACAAAAATCCCGATGCCCGCCGAGGGAAGCTCCGCAGACGAGAACTCGAAATCTGTTATTCTTTTGCGGGCAAGGCAGAATTGCCCGACACATGTAGCCCGTTCTCAAAATGATAAGAAATAAGACAGGTTCTCATATGGCTGATATGAGAACCTGTCTTAAATATGTGTGATGATCCCAACAGGGCTACTTGGCAGGTATCGCCTCCAGAGCCGCCGTGAAATCGGCGTATCCGCCGCTTCCGAGAGGGGAATGGTAGGTGGTGTAATGATCATCAAAAGCCCGGAAGTAAACATATCGGGAGGTCATGTTGATGTCAGTGTAAGTACCGTCGGCAACCGGAAAGGCATTGGAGCCGTCCGTCCTCATGCAGATCAGCTGCGGCGCGGTGCTGTCATTTTTCTGGTAGTAAATAAATCCGCCGCCCACATTAAAGCAGTCCACCCGGTCGTTGGTCAGGACCTCGATCACTCCCTGGGACAGAGAATAGCGGCAGAGCCTGTAATTCTCCGCGACATCCAGATAATAGACATAATTGTCTGACAGAACAGGATACCAGAGATTGCCGGCCCATACTTCGGACACCGTGTCGTCGGCAGTGTTCAGGGCGTACAGATAATGATCGGTTTCCACGCCATTGTAATAGATGATGCCGTCCAGAGCACAGGCGGGATTGATGGAAAGCGATGCCAGCACCGTCTTGTCTGTTTTGTCGATTTTCATTTTGTAAAAGGAGGGACCGGAATTGGTGGAGATCAGCATATACAGGTAATTATTCACCAATTGCGCCGAAACCACTACATCCGTGGTCAGAGTAGTGGAATCCCTGCCGTTCAGGGTACAGCGGTTGAAGGACCTTCTGCCCTGGACCTGGCCGAGCCCGGAAGTGGATGTGGAACCCGTCTGGAAATAGTAGAGATATTTGCCGCCGGCCAGAATATTCTGTACCTCCAGAGAACTCAGCCTCCGGATGTCGGTTTCGTCGGAATTCATGGCGTAAAGGCTGCTGCCATCATAGGAATTGGCAAAATACACGGTATCATTGTACTCGCAGAACAGCCCGCTGTTATTCAGGTTACCGGCAGTGTTGCCGACAGTACCCTCCGGGTTCATGGGAACGCGGTTTAGGAAGACCATCGCGACAAACAGCGTGACGAGTATCAGAGTGACCACAACACCGGTAATGATTCTTTTCTGTTTTGTATTCATAAACAATGCCTCAATTCTTTCCATGATATTTTGTAACTGTTCCGAACCGGACAGATTCATCATACAGTGTTTTCGTGGCCGGTTCTGACTCGTTACAATGTTTTATTATTCCGGAGCGTGCCTGAAAATGCATTCCCGCCGTGACAGTCCGGGAAGGTCGCTGATTTCCAAACATACTATAAGTATACAACGCTTTTTACTTGCTATCAAGATTGTTTTGGTATAAGATTAGGTATGATATTGGAAAAAAATGTTACGGTTCCCTCCGTTCAGGCCAAATGATACGGAAAAACTCTGTGATCTCTTTGAAATTGTGGGGACGATGGATTGAGGGAATGCCTGGTATTTTATGGGCGGCTGCCCCGGGCCTGTCACGCGGAAAGCGCGTGAGAACGCTGGCGGCAGTGACGGCGAACAGTGGAAAAAAGAGGAGCATATGACATGGATTTACTGGAATTGCGGGATAAGCTGGATGTGATCGACGCGCAGATCGTGGAATTATATGAAAAGCGCATGGATATCTGCAGGCAGGTTGCGGAATATAAGATCGAAGTGGGAAAGAAGGTCTTTGACAGGCAGCGGGAAGCGGAGAAGCTTGCAAAGGTGAGGTCTCTGACCCATAATGAGTTCAACAGCCACGGCATTGAGGAACTCTTTGAGCAGATCATGTCCATGAGCAGAAAGCTTCAATACCGGATTCTTGCGGAGCATGGCAGTATTGGGAAGCTTCCCTTTATCGGAGTGGACAGGCTGGAGACAGAGAGGGCGAGAGTGGTGTTCCAGGGGGCGGAGGGGGCATATTCCCAGGCGGCAATGACCCAATACTTTGGAGATGAGGTCAACAGCCTTCATGTGGACACTTTCCGGGAGGCCATGAGCGCCATCGACGAGGGCAGCGCGGATTTTGCGGTGCTTCCCATAGAGAATTCCACCGCGGGGATCGTCAATGAGATCTATGACCTGCTGCAGGAATATGAGAATTATATCGTGGGTGAGCAGATCATCCGGATCGAGCACTGTCTGCTGGGCGTTCCGGGCACAAAGCTGTCCGATATTCAGACCGTGTATTCCCATCCCCAGTCTCTGATGCAGAGCGCCCGTTTCCTTGCCGATCATGACTGGCAGCAGATCAGTATGCAGAATAATGCGTTTGCGGCAAAGAAAGTGGCGGATGAGCAGCTGAAGACCCAGGCGGCTATCGCAGGCGAGTATGCGGGAAAGGTCTATGGCCTGGAGGTGCTTCAAAAGGGTGTGAACCATTCCGGAACCAATTCCACCAGATTCATCATAGTAACCAATCAGAAAATATTCCGGAAGGATGCGAAAAAGGTCAGCATCTGCTTTGAGGTGCCCCATGAAAGCGGTTCCCTGTACCACATGCTGTCCCATTTTATCTATAATAACCTGAACATGACGAAGATTGAGAGCCGTCCTATTGAAGGGCGCAACTGGGAATACCGCTTCTTCATCGATTTCGAGGGAAATCTGGCGGACAGTGCCGTGAAGAATGCACTCAGAGGACTGCGGGACGAGGCGCGGAATATGAAGATTTTGGGGAATTATTGAGGTGCCTGTCTGTGGGGAAGGCATGTCGGCGCGTTGAAACTGACATCCGGAAAGGACAAAATACTATGCGGCAGAATGAATTGATCGTATACAGAAATATGGAGGACGGAGAGCTTCTGCATGATATGGCGTGGCTTATGACATATTATAATATGCACTCCGCACGGATGCGGGAGACATCGCTCCGGGAGACAGGTGATGTGGCCTGCCGGGCATATGCGGCATCTCCCCGGCAGATCAGTCACGGATCGCTCCCGCAGACCGGCGGTAAGGCGGAGCCCCGGGACAGAGAGGGAATGGCAGAGCTATTCTATGACTGTATCCACCGTCTGATCGAGCTGGCGGGCAGATACGGCTTCCACGGCAATCTGTGGCACTGCTATCTCACCAATCTGCTGGTGAACAATGAAAACAGCTACAGCTGCGGTTGTGAGATCAGGGGAGAGATCGAAGGAACCATCAATGAAGCGGCGCTTCACGATATAGTGATCTTCAAAGAGTTCTTTGACTATGATTTCACCGACATGGTCCGGGAACTTCGGGTTGCCGAGTTTTCCCTAATACAGAACTATGTCAGCAGCAGCCGGGAGAGCAGGGTCTACAATACCAGGATCTGTGCCCGCATCTGCGAACTGGCGGAAAAGTTCTGCCGGGATCACACACCGGAGGAGATGAAAGCTACGCTCACGGAATTTTATAAAGAGTACGGAGTGGGAAAGTTCGGGCTGCATAAATCCTTCCGTGTGTCACATGACGGGACGGGGGTACATATCGACCCCATCCTGAACATCACCCACGTGACTCTGGACGAGCTGGTGGGCTATGAGATCCCCAAGAAAAAGCTGACGGACAATACGGATGCCTTCGTGACGGGGAGAAAGGCCAATAACTGCCTGCTGTTCGGGGATGCGGGAACGGGGAAGTCCTCCTGTATCAAGGCCATTGCAAACGAATATTACGAAAAGGGTCTCCGCATTATAGAGATATACAAGCACCAGTTTCAGGATCTCAACGATGTGATCAGTCAGATCAAGAATCGTAATTATAAATTTATCATTTACATGGACGACTTGAGCTTTGAGGAGTTTGAGATCGAATATAAATATCTGAAAGCCGTTATTGAGGGCGGTCTGGAGAAGAAGCCTGAAAACGTGCTGATCTGTGCGACCTCCAACAGACGGCATCTGATCCGTGAAAATTACGGCGACAGGGAGGAGATCAGGGAGGATATGCACACCGGCGATACGGTGCAGGAAAAGCTTTCTCTGGTGTCCCGCTTTGGCGTCACGATCTATTTCGGTGCACCGGACAAGAAGCAGTTCCAGAATATTGTAAAGGTGCTGGCGGAGCGTCACGGGATTTCCATGCCGGAGGAGGAATTGCTGCTGGAGGCGAACAGATGGGAGCTGTCCCACGGAGGGCTTTCCGGCAGGAGCGCACAGCAGTTCATCGATTATCTGATGGGGCGGGCCGAAGGAGCAATATGATCTGTAAGAAGGAAATCAATGTCCGTGGGAGGCGGGTTGAAATAAGGGGTGAGGGTTATGTCAAAGAAAGATTTTACCAATTCAAAATATTTTACCAACAGGGAGCTGAGCTGGATCCTGTTTGACAATCGTGTGCTGAATGAGGCAAGGGACAAAAATATCCCGTTGTTTGAGCGGTTGAAATTTCTGAGCATCACGGCTTCCAATCTGGACGAATTTTTCATGATCCGGGTGGCGTCCCTGAAAGATATGGCTGATCTGGGATATGAGAAGCAGGATATCGCGGGACTGACACCGGTGAAGCAGCTGGAGCTTCTCAGTCAGGCGATCCATGAGCTGGTGGAGCGCCAGTATTCCACCTACAACCGGTCGCTGGTGCCCAAGCTGGCCCAGAACGGCCTGCAGATCGTCCGCCAGCATGAGGAACTGACGAAGGAGGAGGCAATATATATTGACCGTTATTTCGAGGAAAATGTGTATCCCGTGCTCACTCCCATGGCGGTGGATTCTTCCAGGCCCTTTCCGCTGATCCGCAATAAGACGCTGAATATCGGCGCCATGGTGCACAAGAAGAGCAGTAAGGAAGAGATGGAATTTGCCACGGTGCAGGTGCCCGGCGTGCTGGACCGCATTGTAGAGCTTCCCACAGAGGGTAAGGCCAAGAGGATCATTCTGCTGGAAGAGATCATAGAAAGGAATATTGACAAGCTCTTTCTCAACTATGACATTATCTGCGCCCATCCCTTCCGCATTATGCGAAATGCGGATCTCACCATCGAGGAGGATGAGGCGGCGGATCTGTTGAAGGAGATAGAAAAGCAGCTGAAAAAGCGTCAGTGGGGTGAAGCCATCCGTCTGGAGGTAGAGCACGGCTGTGACAGGCGCCTGCTGCATTTTCTGACGGAAGAGCTGCGCATGGAAGAGCAGAATATCTATGAGATCGACGGTCCTCTGGATCTGACTGTCTTGATGAAAATATACGGTATGGATGGGTTCGAGCATCTGAAAATCCCCAAATATACTCCCCAGGCGGTTCCTGAGCTGCCGGCGGGGTGCAATCTCTTCGAGGAGATCCGAAAGAAGGACATCCTGCTGCATCATCCCTATCAGACCTTTGAGCCGGTAGTAAACTTCATCCGACAGGCGGCGAAGGATCCGGAGGTGCTTGCCATCAAGCAGACCCTGTATCGTGTCAGCGGCAACTCGCCCATCATCGCGGCGCTGGCACAGGCGGCGGAGAACGGCAAGCAGGTGACGGTGCTGGTAGAGCTCAAGGCGCGCTTTGACGAGGAGAACAATATCGTCTGGGCCAAGATGCTGGAGAAGGCAGGCTGCCATGTTATCTACGGTTTGGTGGGTCTGAAGACTCACAGCAAGATCACACTGGTGGTCCGCAGGGAAAATGACGGGATCCGAAGGTATGTACATCTGGGGACGGGGAATTACAACGATGCCACGGCAAAGCTCTACACGGATATCGGACTGCTCACCTGCTCCGAGTCTATCGGCGAGGATGCCACAGCGGTCTTTAACATGCTGTCGGGCTATTCCGAGCCTCTGTTCTGGAATAAGCTTTCGCTGGCTCCGCTCTGGCTGAAGAACAGATTCTTGGATCTGATCCAGCGGGAAAGGCAGTTTGCGCAGGAGGGAAAGACGGCCCATATTATCGCCAAGATGAATTCTCTCTGCGACAGGGACATCATCGCGGCGCTGTATGAAGCCAGCTCCGCGGGAGTGAAGATCGAGCTGATCGTCAGGGGGATCTGCAGTCTGAAGGTGGGCATCAAGGGTGTCAGCGAGAATATCACGGTGCGCTCCATTGTGGGAAACTTTCTGGAGCACAGCAGGATCTTTTATTTTGAAAACGGCGGAGACTATGAGATCTACTGCGGCAGCGCGGACTGGATGCCCCGGAATCTGGAGCGCCGGGTGGAGATTTTGTTTCCCATCGACCGGTCGGAATTGAAGAATAAGCTGATGCACATTTTACAGTGCCAGCTGAAAGATAATGTGAAGGCGTCCGTGCTGCAGGAGGACGGTTCCTATGTGAAAGTGGATAAGAGGGGAAAATCTCTGTTCCAGTCCCAGGAGGTCTTTTGCAGGGAAGCCATCGAAGCGGCCAGGGCGGCTGCAAAGGATAATCCTCTGGCGGCCAGGACATTTATACCGGAAACCCATCAAAAATAAGCAGGGACAGGAATATGAAAAAGAAAGACACGATAAACAGGTACAAGGCAAACTATAAGCTGACAGTGATCCATAAAGCGGTCATTATTGTGTTACTGACCATGGGAATCTTTTTCCTGATCAAACCGAACATATACCGCATGAGGGTGGAGTACAACCCGGCGGAAGTGACCATTCCCTTTTTAAAAGCGGGAGACTATGAGGTAAAGATCACATACAGCGGGGCATCGCAGGGAGCCTTTGCAGTAGCCTCATCGGATCTGCTGGCGGATTCCGAAAACCACATGGGCGTGGAATTCGCCAGAACGGAATTGAATGCGGAAATTCGTGATGTGGCTGTGATGAATGTACATTTGGAGCAGGGAACCTACGGGGTGTGTATCCGGCCGGAACAGACGGATGAATGCTTTGAGGAAGTGAGGATCCAGAGAGTGCAGCTGTTGGACAGGGATCATTATTTTCTGTTCGCCGTCTGCATCCTGTCTGCACTGTGCATGGCGCTGTTGGGGTGGTATGTGCCTGTGGAAAAGTATAAGAACGCATTGCTTCTTGTGGGAATGGGACTGGCGGCCAGTATTCCGATGTATTCTGATTTTCTGCCGAAAGGGCATGATATGCTGTTTCATCTGGCCCGGATGGAGGGACTGTATCAGGGGCTTCGCAACGGAGAATTCCCGGTGAGGCTGAATCCGGTGCAAACGGAACTGTTCGGCAATCTGACGGCTACCATGTACCCGCAGCTGTTTCTGTACCCGGCAGTTCTCCCGCGGTTTTTGGATGTGTCCGTAATGCTCTGTTATAAACTGCTGGTCGTGTGCATGAATGTGGTCACGGCGATGCTCACTTTCTATGGTGTGAGACGGATCACCGGTTCGGAGAAGATGGCATACACTGCCAGTGCGCTGTACACTTTTGCCCTGTACCGTCTTACCAATACGTATTTAAGGGCGGCTCTTGGGGAAACACTTGCGATGGTCTTCCTTCCGCTGGTGCTGTGGGGCGTCTATGAAGTGCTGTGGGGGGATAGGAGGAAATGGTATCTTCTGACTCTGGGAGTGACCTGTGTATTGCAGTCTCACATTATGTCAGTCATGATGGCGGTTCTCTTTCTGGTGTTGGAAGCTGTGGCATGGCTGGTGAAAAGCGTGCGCGGGAAAACGCCCGGAAAAGAATTGGCAGGGCGTATCGCGGCGGGGATAAAAGCGGCAGCGGCGACCTGTCTGCTGAACGCGGGTTTCCTGATACCGTTCCTGTATTTTCGCGGGGAGAAATTGCTGTGTTTTGCATGGGATTTTTATCTGGCAAACTATGAAGGGTATTTTTCCCAGATGTTTTCCCTGTTTCCTTCCGCTACCGGAAATGCTGTGATGAAGGGGACTACGGAGGGGGAGATGCCTGTCACCGTGGGCGGGATCCTGGCGGTGGGAGCCATTCTGTTCCTTGTGGCGGTATACAGGGAAAAGGCCCGTTCAAGGACACTTTCTTTCGGAATGCATTGTCTGGTCTACGGGGGAATATCGCTGCTGATGACCTCCACACTGTTTCCGTGGGAGGCGGTGGGTGAAAATCCTTTCTTACATGATCTGACGACTCCGCTGCAGTATTCGTGGCGCTTTCTGGGGACCGCGAGTCTGTGCCTGTGTGTGGTGTCCGCGGTGGGAGTTGTCACCTTCGTGTCTCAGTCGGGCGGGAGAAACTGGATCCTCGGGGTATATATGGCGGTGGCGTTATGCAGCGCGTGGTACTTTTTTGACAGTATCTCATTGCAGATGGATTCTCTTAACGACGAAATGGCACTGGAGGGAAACATGGAGTACGACAGTCTGTATATGTATGATGACAGGGAATTCCCTGAATTCACCGAACTGGCCGTGGGGCCATCGGAGAATTATATCAAAACATTGCACGATACACCGGTGCGGTATTCCGATTACCAAAAGAGGGGAACCGACATCAGTACTTATGTGGCTCCTGAGAGAAAGCCGCAGGAGGACGAGTATCTGTTGTTCCCGCTGTATTATTATCCGGGGTATGAGATCACGGTGAACGGTCAGGAAGTGGAGGCGGTATCGCAGGGCAGACTGCTGGCCTGCAGGCTGCCGGAAGAGGAAGCCTTTGTGCAGGTGGAGTATAAGGGTATGAACGGCTGGCGGATCGCGGATATCGTGTCCCTGGTCACGGCAATGGGAATTGCGGTTTATGTAGTGAGACAGCGGATAACCGCGCGGAAAGGAATGGTACAGAGATGAGGATCATACTTGCTTCCGCATCTCCCAGAAGAAGGGAGCTGCTGGAACAGATCGGGCTTTCTTTTGAAGTGATGACCAGTCATGTGGAAGAGAAGATATCCTCTTCCGAACCGGACAGAGTGGTGGAGGAGCTGTCCCGGGGGAAGGCGAAAGCGGTTGCCGAGGAGCCGGTTCGTGACCGGGAAGCGGCTGCGGAAGGCGCGCTTCTGGTCATTGGAGCGGACACGGTGGTGGCACTGGACGGAGCCATTCTGGGGAAGCCGGCGGACGCGGAAGATGCTTTCAGGATGTTGGAGCGTCTTCAGGGGCGGGAACATGAGGTCTATACCGGTGTCACGCTCCTGTACAGGGCTGCAGGAGCGTCAGGGTGGACGGTGAGGAGCTTTCACGAGCGGACCTGTGTGCACTTCTATCCCATGACAGAGGCGGAGATTTCAGAGTACGTCGATACCGGTGATCCTCTGGACAAAGCGGGCGCATACGGAATCCAGGGATTCTGCGCCAGGTATGTCAGGGGGATTGAAGGAGACTATAATAATGTGGTAGGGCTTCCGGTGGGGAGGCTTTATCAGGAGATAAAGGAGCTGTCAGAATCATGAAAAAAGCAGTTATTTTCGATCTGGACGGAACTCTTTCCGATTCTATTCACAGTATCAAGTATTGCGGGGACCGCGCGGTGGCCGCATTCGGATACGGACCTTTTACGGAGCAGCAGTATAAGTATTTCGTGGGAGACGGAGCTGCCAACCTGGTCAGACGCGCGCTTGCCGCAGGCGGTGATGAGGAGGGGATCCATTTTGATGCGGCTTTTGCCGAATATAAGAAAATCTTTCGGGAGAACTGTATGTACAAAGTGGTGCCCTATGACGGCATCCGGGAGCTTCTGGCCGCTTTAAAGGAAAAGCGGGTGAAGATCGCGGTGCTCTCCAACAAACCGCATGCGGAGACGATAAATGTGATCGAGACACTTTTCGGGAAGGATTATTTCGATGTGATACAGGGACAGAAAGACAATGTGGCAATCAAGCCAAGTCCCGAAGGGGTATTTCAGATCCTGGAGCAGCTCGGACTGACGGCGGAGGATGTGCTCTATCTGGGGGATACCTCCACGGATATGAAGACCGGAAAAAGCGCAGGAGCATTTACACTGGGAGCGCTCTGGGGCTTCCGGGACAGGCAGGAGCTGGAGGAGAATCATGCGGATGAGGTCATCGGACACCCTTTGGACGTGCTAAAGTTTTTATAGGGGGTTGACGTAAGGATATAATCATACTATGATGTAACTGAATATGGCCCCCTGACAGCGGAACAGGCGGGAAACAGAGTGTGGAGACGGAATAAAATGCCATGCCCGGCATTTGAAAGGGAGGTGAAAGTATGCGTGAATTTGATGATGCGGTTTTGGAGTGCTTTCTGGAGAATCAGCTGCAGCTTTTTCCTGAGGAGGTGGCAGAGACTCTGGAGGAAGCGGAAAATTATCTGGAAGAGTGCATGGCTGTTGTAGTGGACTCTGTTGACGAAGTCATTGAATATTTTGAAGAGGAAGGGATTGACACGGAAGGCATTACGGACGATGCGATCCTGGAAGCCGATGAAGTGTTTGAGGTCGGCGACGGCAGATATCTGATCGTGGAAGGCTGAGCGGGGCCGCTGTCATTTTATCTGTTTCCGCTGCAAAAGATAATTTTGGCAGTTCAGAAGCCTCATGCAGTAGTGCCATTGCTGCATGAGGCTTCTGAGCTGTCCGGAAAGAAAATATTATCCGTTCGTGTCCGATCCATGGATCTTCTTTGTTCTTTTCTTCCCGGAACGTATCTGTTGTTCCTGTGCCCGTTTTTCAGGGAGTGATTTCTCCGAATCGATATCGCGCTGTTTTTTCTGCTGCCCTGTCTGGAAAATGTCCCCTGCCAGATAGACAATGACACCCAGACGAAGTAACGCGATGACCTGATCAGGCAATACCGAAAAGCTCTGCTCCATCTGCAGCAGATAGGAACAGTAGGTAAAAAGGGTGCAGAACATGGTGGTCAGAGCTGCTTTGACATATTTTGTCTCCTTTATCATAATGACGAATAACAGCATCTCCGCCACATAGGCGTACCGCTCGTGAACAAGGGGCAGGCAGAAACAGATCGTCAGGATGGACAGGGAGGTTACCTTACAGAGCAGCAGGCTCTCTAATTTTACCTTGCGGCAGTATAGCTGATAGAAGAGGACGATCAGCAGCAGGAAGGTCAACAACATACCATATATAAAATAGCTGTCGTAAAGATTTTCGCTCCAGGATCCTATCAGGCTGTAGAGATTCGGGTAATTCAGCGTCAGCGTGCCATAGTTGCGGTTAGCCTGTCCCATGTAGATTTTGAACATTACCTTCAGGCTTCGCCCTGCAAGGTACATGGGGATACAGCTTATTGTATATACAATGGGTATCCATAACAGCTGTGCGGGCTTTAACACATTCCGTTTCTGCAGGATCCACAGAAGACATAGAATGGGAAGAAAGAATACTGCCTGTAATTTAAAGGAAAACGCTACGGCAAAGAGCAGGCATATCCCGTCACCTGATCTCCAGAAGCGTCCCTTCTTATCTGCGGGTGCTTCCGGGCTCCAGGGCCTTGCGACGCATATGGCAAGCAGTGTCAGCAGGACAAAGGAACTGTAGATACTGTCGCATTGTCCCCATGCCGCCGAATCCAGCAGCGTCAGGGGATTCAGCAGGATCAAGGCGTAAAGTGTCAGTTTCTTATGGAGTGCGGTGACGCCGAATTGTCCGGTCAGTTTTACACAGATCAGAGCCAGGACAAAATCGAAGAAACAGGGCATCAGCTTGATGATGACTGCAGGTTCAAAGGGCAGTAAGGACAGAAGCGTCAGCGGTGTGATATATAATGGCGGGTAGTCGCCTATGTCCTGCCCCAAAGAGCCCCAGATGCCGTAGGAGCGCATATCACTGATCCAGGATTCAAAGCAGAGGTAATAGTCGTTACTCTTTACGGGAAAGAAAGCTATGCGAAGGATAACGGCTGCTGCCGTAACGGCCGCAAAGAACAGGATATGGATCAGAGGAATCCTGCGGATCCGCACCGCCAGGAATTTTCCAAGAGTGATCTCTCCTGCTTTTTTGTCGCTCTTTTTACGGGAAAAGAGGGCAGTGGCTGCCATATAAAGCAGGATCAGGACAAGGGCTGTAAGAAATACGGCAAGCCGGGAGGGCACCAGAACATCATAAGTAAACCGTATCGCCACCGCGCCGGGAGCATCGACAGAGCCGGTGGTGTCGGCAGAACTGCCGGTCTGCGCTGCGGATGTATCAGAGGGATCATCGGTCTGTGTCCCTGCCCCATCAGCGCGTCTGGGCAGTTTTGTCAATCCCTCCGTTATCTCGGGGATAGGAGCTGTCTGAGACATTAAATAGATGGAGGGATTCATTCCGTCCTGATAATTTTCCGCATAGATGGAAATGTCATATTGGGCACCCGTGTCCAGCCGACAGTTCACGGGAAATGCGAGATACCAGCCGTCCGATACACCGTTCAGTGGAACCGTACTGCGATAGATTTCTGTACCTGCGGCATGGTCGGACAGAATCACCGTGAGATCACCGGATTCAGCCGACATAGAGGCAGGAAGGCCCGACATCACGGACTGAGGCGTCAGGGGAGCGGGGGGCTGCAGCGCAAGAGAGATGGCGGTGACCCGGGCATGTTCGGGAGAAAAGGTCTGAACCAGCAGCTGTTCACTGCTCAGAGGAATGGAATCCGAAGTTGCATCCGGGGAGGAAGCGTTTTCCGCCCCTGTATAGAGAAAATTGCCGCCCAGGACGGCAAAGATCAGGATGATCAACAGTAATCCGGTTCTGATCCAGAAATATTTTTTCATAGTGATCATAACAACTCCTTTATCTCTTCTAACACGGAATAGGGGACAAACAGTTTGCCATACCCTGTGGCCAGATCCAGTCCCGGTTTGTTTCCGCCGTGAAAATCAGATCCGCCGCTGATGACGAGCTGATAAGCTTCGGCAAGCCGACGGATCTGACGCTCCTCCGCCGCATTGTAAGTACTGTAGATGGCTTCAATGCCCATAAGACCCGCATCCTTCAACCGGGAGACCAGGATTTCCAGCCTCTCGTCGCTCATACGATAAAGGATGGGATGGGCCAGAATGGGAATACCGCCCGCCTGCAGGATCAGGTCAACCGCCTGTTCGGGAGTGACCTTTTCTCTGGGTACATAGCAGGAGCAGCGATCCCCGATATAACGTTGAAAAGCTTCGTTCATGCTCCCGGTATAATTGTGAACCAGCATGTATTTCGCATAATGAGCCCTGGTGATCACGGCATCGGGAAATTCCGCCAACAGCGCTTCATAGCTGATATCTATGCCTGCAGCCTGGAGCAATTCGCACATTTTCCGGTTCCTGCTGATCCTGGAAGCCACAAAGTCCTGCAGATATTTTTGAAAATTGCTGTCATGATGATCGATATAGAGACCTACAATATGCACATCTTTGCCCTGGTACTCCGTGGAAAATTCAATGCCGGGGATCACTTCCGGAACACGTTCCGCCTGTTCAGGCGGAAGTGTTTTGCGAAGCTGTTCCGCGTAGGAGAGCGCTTCCTCCAGCCCGTCCACGGAATCGTGATCGGTCAGGGCGAAAGCGGCAAGCTCCTTTTCCATAGCATGATCCACAAGCTGTGTGGGAGAGCAGGTACCGTCGGAACGGTTGGAATGTACATGCAGATCTACGGCTCTTGTTTCTTTCATGCCGCCCTCCTTGAGTGATCAGCGCCTGCCATTGCACCGCATCAATATTCTTCTTCCTCTTCCTTATTTGCGGTGAAAACAGTACGCTTTCTCGCCATTTCGTCGCTGGCAAGATATTCGTCGTAAGTAGTGATCTTGTCGATCATACTGCCGCCGGGCAGGATTTCCATAATGCGGTTGGCGGTGGTCTCCAC
>CAMWWF010000007.1 GCA_947177885.1 uncultured Lachnospiraceae bacterium | reverse complement strand
ATCCAGCAGACCGGCATTTGCCAGCGCAGCCGTGGCGCCGCAGATGGCACATACCGTAGCGCCTGCTGAAAGAAGAGCTCCCGCCTTTTCAATAACAGCATTGTGCTTTGAGTCATCCCAGGTGCTTGCGCCCGGCAGCACCAATACACTTTTCCCACTTACCGCAATATCGCTGATCACGCAATCGGGAATGACGGTTAAGCCGCCCATTGTCTTGACTGACTCCTTTGTGATACCGACTGCTTTGACCGATACGCTTGGTGCGTCTCTTTTGAAAAAACGCTTAGAGTTCAGTTCCGCAGTAACATACCCCAATTCCCAATCAGCCAAAGTGTCAGTAACATAAACATAAACCGTAAACATACTTTTCCTCCGTTTCCATTTTACAGCCTCCCGGAATCTCCCTACACCTGCCTTTGCGGCCGGTTTTCCTTCGGTTGCACGCAAATTTATGGGGCGTACGTTCCACGCCTAAGATACACAGGGTGTAAAAATACACAGAGTGTATCCGGCATAAATTTGTGCACAGCCAACAAAGAAGCTTTTCGCAAAATCAGGCACAAAGAGATTCCGAGAGTCTGTTTTCTGTTGTGCTTGAATCCTTTTTATTGTACCAACTGATCATTGACATCAGTATGGCAACAATTTATAATGGAGGCGGATTTTCGAAAGGCGGTTACAAATGAAAATTGACAGACTTGTCAGTATTATTATGACGCTCCTGGACAAAAAGCGTATAGGCGCGCAGGAACTGGCGGATATATTTGAAGTTTCGCCCCGTACAATCTATCGCGACATCGATGCGATCAATATGGCGGGCATTCCTGTCCGCTCAATATCAGGAGTGGGCGGCGGCTTTGAAATTATGCCGGAGTACAAGATTGATAAACATGTTTTTTCGGCTGCTGATCTTTCTGCTATCTTGATGGGGCTTTCCAGCCTTTCCGATATGGTACGAGGTGATGAACTGGTAAATGCGCTTGCAAAAATCAAGAGTTTTATCCCTGCTGATAGAGCGAAAGACATTGAAATAAAGGCAAATCAGATCTGCATAGATTTGAGCTTATGGTCAGGCAATCAAAATATCCAACCATACATGCAAATGATCAAAGCCGCTTTAGAAGATCACAAGCTGCTTTGTTTTGAGTACATTGCTCACCATGGAAATAGAACCGTGCGGACAGTTGAGCCATACCAGCTTGTATTAAAAAGCAGTCACTGGTATTTTTATGGGTACTGCCGCAGCAGAAACGACTACCGTTTATTCAGGCTGTCCCGTATGTCAGATCTGCAGATGGGACAGGAAACTTTTGTTCCGCGGAATTACCCAAAGCCGATCTTGGATTTTGAGAAGATCATGGAAACGATGCAGACCGAAATTAAGATACGCATTCACAGATCTGTGCAGGACAGAGTTCTTGAATTTTGTACCTATGACCACTTTGTTCCGGATGGCGATGCACATTACATCGTAAATTTTCCGTTCGTCGAAAACGAGTATTACTATGATATCCTTCTTGGTTTTGGAGATAAATGCGAGTGTCTTGAACCTTCACATATCCGCGCAAAAATGAAGCAGAGAATACACGACATGGCTGCCGTATATGGAGACGGGCATCCATAGAAGCGATTATTACGGGGAGAGGTTGCTTCTGTTTTTATAAGATGACTGAGCGGAACTTTCAGTTTTTTGCCCAGCCATGGTTCTATTGGTCCAATCCCTCAAAGAAGTCATCATAAGAGCAATTGTATATTTTGCGCAATTCTATGAGGACGCTGACCCTTATATTCAATTCGCCATTTTCATATTTGGCGTAAGTAGAGCGCCCAATATCACATCCTCTTCTCTGTAATAATGCACATAGGGTTTCTTGTGAGATATTATGACTGTTTCGGAGGATTTTAAGATTGCCGCCGATATTTTATCTCTCCGTATTTTTTGTTCCATTTATATTTCCCTTTCACCACTTTACAAGTCCCCCTGCTGCTGAGACACTGTTTTACTGGTACTATCATATCGGCAATGGAATCAGAGCATGTGCAGAAAACATTCTGGTCATTGTGCAGTTATATGGTTCGCAACAGAAAAGAGACAACTGTTATCTTATCACAACAAGAAATAATTCAAGAAATATTTCTTGCATTTTCCCCATGGAGTGAGTATCATTAAATTAAGACGTGCTCGTGCACAATGTGATCATCGTGTCAAGGCACTGTGTGTATGGCGGTGCTGGCTGTATCCGTGCCACGGATGAAAGCAGGCCGCGAAAGCAGGTGCGTGAGAGAGCGTGAGAGGCTGTCAAAATGTAAAGGAGGTTACAAATGCTGTACATAGGAATTGATTTGGGAACTTCGGCGGTGAAGCTTCTGCTGATGGACAGCGAGGGCAAGATCGTAAATGTGGTATCCAGGGAATATCCGCTATACTTCCCCCAGCCGGGCTGGTCGGAACAGAAGCCTGAGGACTGGTATGAACAGACCATTGAGGGAATCCGTGAGCTGATCAGGGATGTGGATAAGAGTCAGGTGGCCGGTATCAGCTTCGGCGGACAGATGCATGGACTTGTGATCCTGGATGGGGAGGATCATGTGATCCGTCCCGCGATCTTGTGGAACGACGGACGTACCACGGAAGAGACGGATTACCTGAATAATGTGATCGGCAAAGAGAAACTGTCACAGTATACGGCAAATATTGCCTTTGCCGGTTTCACGGCACCGAAGATTCTCTGGGTGAAGAAACAGGAGCCTGAGAACTTTGCCCGTATTGCCAAAATCATGCTGCCCAAGGACTACATTGCATACAAGCTGACCGGAGTACACTGCACCGATGTGTCCGATGCTTCCGGAATGCTTTTGTTTGATGTGAAGAACCGTAAGTGGTCCCAGGAAATGTGCGATATCTGCGGAATCAGTGTCACCCAGCTGGCAACCTGCTATGAGAGCTATGAGAAGGTGGGGACGGTGCTTCCCGAGATCGCAAAGGAGCTTGGCATTCCCGAGACCACAGTGGTTGCGGCAGGCGCGGGAGATAACGCGGCAGCGGCGGTGGGAACCGGTACGGTAGGCGACAATATGTGCAATATTTCCCTGGGAACCAGCGGTACCATCTTCATCTCTTCCAGAAAGTTCGGTGTGGATAAGTTTAATGCGCTCCACTCCTTTGCCCATGGGGACGGCAGCTATCATCTGATGGGCTGTATGCTCAGCGCCGCAAGCTGTAATAAATGGTGGATGGACGAGATCATCGGCACAAAGGATTACGCCGCGGAACAAAAGGATATCGGGAAGCTGGGAGAGAATCATGTTTATTTCCTTCCTTATCTGATGGGAGAGCGTTCTCCTCACAATAATCCCAATGCCAGAGCTACCTTTATCGGCATGACCATGGACACCACCAGGGCGGATATGACCCAGGCGGTGCTGGAGGGTGTTGCCTTTGCCCTGAGGGATTCTCTGGAGGTGGCAAAGTCTCTGGGAATTGACTTAAAGCGCACCAAGATCTGCGGCGGCGGCGCGAAGAGTCCTCTCTGGAAGAAGATCATTGCCAA
The DNA here is from genome assembly GCA_947177885.1 of uncultured Lachnospiraceae bacterium. The sequence goes on along the minus strand of CAMWWF010000007.1, from coordinate 18,241 downwards.
TGTATTGAATCTGAAAGTGGACGTCATTGAGAGCGAGGAAGGTCCCGCCATGGGCGGCGCCATGCTGGCTGCTGTTGCCTGCGGCGAGTACGGGAGCGTGGAGGAGATCGCGGATAAGGTGGTTAAGATCATCGATACAGTGGAGCCCGATCCCGAACTGGTGGCAAAATATGAAGAACGCTATGCACAGTTCAAGGAGATTTATCCTGCCTGCAAGCCGTTGTTTGATATCATAGCCTGACAGAGAGTTTTCGAAGCCGGCAGCAGAGAATTGGATGCCGCAGAGAGGCGGAACCGGATGAGAATTGTCGCAGGCAGTGAATGAAAATGAAAACAGCAGCCGAAACAGTGCAATGTGCAAAGACACATGACATTTACGGATGTCGGGCGGCAGGAAATGACCTGCCGGCCATTGGGGCACAGCGGGCTGCGAAAGCAGAATAAGTATATGAAAGCGGAATAAGTAAATTCAGAAAGGAAAACAGAGCATGAAGATTTTATCAGTCAATGACACAGCCTTTCAAAAATACGGAAGGGTAGTAACAAATGTGGATTTCACGGAACTGATTCAGGCCATGAAGGAGACTCCCATCCCTGAGGGTGTAATCTATGAGCCCAGTGTGGAGGCATTGGAAGCCCTTCCCGTGATGCAGGCGTTATCTGAGACAACTTACGGCGAGATGCCTATCCAGATCGGCTACTGCAACGGACATAACACAAAGCTCAACGCGCTGGAATATCACAGGGATTCCGAGATCAATGTGGCGGCTACCGACGCGGTCCTGATGCTGGGACTGCTGCAGGATATGGAGGCGGACCATACCTACGATACCTCTAAGGTGGAGGCTTTCCTGGTGCCTGCAGGAACGGCGGTGGAGGTCTATGCCACCACGCTGCATTACGCTCCCTGCGGTGTGGACGGCAAGGGGTTCCAGGTCACCATAGTGCTGCCCAGAGGAACCAACTATCCTTTGAAAAAGGAACACGCGAAGGCCGACGGCACTGCCACGGACAACGAGGACTGCCTGATCACTGCGGTGAATAAGTGGCTCATCGGCCATGCGGAAGGCGGACTGGACGAGGGCAGTTTCCTGGGGTTAAAGGGGAAGAATTTGGACATAAATGAGTGAATGTAAAGGGTCTGTATTTTCGTTTTCTTTTGTTGTTATGTCTGTTTGAACCGATCTGACGTACTGTACCCGTTTTGCCAAATGACTTGTCTGAAAATGAACGGTACAACACGCTCAATTCAAATATTTCAGTAGCAAAACAGACAGAAAACAGTTATAATCAGATCAGAGCATTTTTTGAGTACGCTCCAGTGCTCCGTCCTTGAAATTCCTGTGCAAATTTTCGAGGATATTTTTTCGAGAGTGTAAGTTCAGAAACGGAGGCGTAGCGGCTACGCTGAGTATTCTGGACTTGTGCGATAAGAAAAACAGACTGAAATATTTGCGCAAGGGTTTTCAGGACGGAGTGCCGGTGAGAAAAGGCATCAAAACAATATAACATATCAATTTAGGAGGGTTCTAGTATGAACAATTTACCACAGGTAAAAATCGGTATCGTAGCTGTAAGCCGTGACTGTTTCCCGGAAAGCCTGTCCGTGAACAGAAGAAAGGCACTGATCAAGGCTTACACGGACAAGTACGGCGCAGCGGACATCTATGAGTGCCCCATCTGTATCGTGGAGAGTGAGATCCATATGGTGCAGGCTCTCGAGGATATCAGGAAGGCAGGCTGTAATGCGCTCTGCGTTTACCTTGGCAACTTTGGTCCCGAGATTTCCGAGACACTTCTTGCAAAGCATTTTGACGGTCCTTCCATCTTCGTGGCAGCGGCGGAGGAGAGCCAGAACGATCTGTCCGACGGCCGCGGAGACGCTTACTGCGGTATGCTGAATGCAAGCTATAACCTGAAGCTCCGCAATATCAAGGCTTATATCCCCGAGTATCCCGTGGGCACTGCCGAGGAATGTGCCGACATGATCAACGAGTTCGTTCCCATTGCCAGAGCCATTATCGGCCTGAGCGACCTGAAGATCATTTCTTTCGGTCCCAGACCTCTGAACTTCCTTGCATGTAACGCTCCCATCAAGCAGCTTTACAATCTGGGCGTTGAGATCGAGGAGAACTCCGAGCTGGATCTCTTCGAGGCATTTAACAAGCATGCCGGTGACGAGAGGATCCCTGCCAAGGTGCAGGAGATGGCGGCAGAGCTGGGTGCAGGCAACAAGAAGCCCGAGGTGCTTGAGAAGCTGGCGCAGTACGAGCTGACCCTGTTAGACTGGGTGGAAGCGCACAAGGGGTACCGCAAGTATGTGGCCATCGCCGGCAAGTGCTGGCCCGCATTCCAGACACAGTTCGGCTTCGTTCCCTGCTATGTGAACAGCCGTCTCACCGGTATGGGCATCCCTGTATCCTGCGAGGTTGATATCTATGGCTGTCTCAGCGAGTTCATCGGGACCTGTGTCAGCGCAGATGCGGTTACCCTGCTGGATATCAACAATTCCGTACCTGCGGATATGTATAAGGAATCCATCGAAGGGAAGTTCCCTTATACTCACAAGGATACCTTCATGGGCTTCCACTGCGGAAATACCTGCTCCAGCAAGCTGGCATTCTGCGAGATGAAGTACCAGAAGATCATGGCGAGAAATCTGCCTATCGAAGTTACCAACGGTACTCTGGAAGGCGATATCATGCCCGGAGACATCACCTTCTACCGTCTCCAGTCCACTGCGGACAATAAGCTGCGCGCATACATCGCACAGGGCGAGGTTCTGCCTGTGGCATCCAAGTCCTTCGGCGGCATAGGCGTATTCGCTATTCCTGAGATGGGACGCTTCTACCGTCATGTATTGATCGAGAAGAATTATCCTCATCACGGCGCCGTGGCGTTCGGACATTTCGGCAAGGCCCTGTTCGAAGTATTTAAGTACATCGGCGTGCCTGTGGAGGATCTGAATTACAACCAGCCGAAGTCACTGCCTTATCCTACCGAGAATCCTTTTGCTTAAGCGGTGGCGAACAGCACGGAGTAATGAGCGTGCGGCAGAGTGATGTATCAAAGGCGGAGACAGATGTCTCCGCCTTTTTGTACATTTGCGGTATTCGTTCAGCATTTTATAAGTGGCATGACCGGATGGGGCTGCTGTTCACTCCGCTCGCAGGAGCAGATGCACGCAAAGCAGCAACGAGCGTGTGATCCGGCGCGTGGCAGTTTCGGGTTTGTCACGCAAAAGAACGCGTGACAATGCCTTGCTTGTTAATTGCAAATGCAAACATCGGTTTTCGATTGACATGGTTCGAATAAACGAATATAATCATAATGGATTTTTGTACATTTATGTTATGAATGATAAATTTCATGTAAGTCTGGCTGATAAATTAACAAATGATTAAGAAGGGTAAAGTATTGCAATGGCGGACTTGTTTGACCTGCAGATTCTTGTAGATCGCTTTCATGCGAACATTGAATTTTATAAGAACACAAAAAACGCATACAATGAGCATTCCTGCAGAACGGAATATATTGATCCTTTGCTGAAGCTTTTAGGGTGGGATGTCGCGAACGAAAAGGGACTGGCACCTCAGTATAGGGAGGTGATCGCCGAAAATTATTCCACCCGTACAGATCGTCCTGATTATACCCTGATGCTCAGAGGTGTACCTAAGCTATTCGTGGAAGCGAAAAAACCGGCCGTTGATATTACCAGGGATGCCGGTCCGGCAGTACAGACCAGAAAGTATGGTTGGAATGCAAAGCACAGACTGGCTGTATTGACGAACTTTGAGCATCTTGCGATTTATGATACCTGTCATATTGCGCATGAAAGCGATGGGTGTGCGGTGGCCAGGTGTCGTTTATATCATTATACGGAATATGTTAAAAAGTTTACGGAGATCAGCCGATTGATTTCCAGAGATGCCTTGTATTCTGGTGAACTTGATTCCTACTTAGATGAAAATTTTCCGGTAACTGGCAGAAATACACAGCAGGTCGATGAATTTTTTCTTTCCCAGATCAATAGTTGGCGCGTGGCCCTTAGTAATGAGCTGTATATTAAAGGTGGTTGTTATTCATCGATGGAAGTATTAAACGATGTTGTCCAGGAATTTATCAATCAGATTGTTTTTCTCAGAATATGTGAGGACAAAAATCTGCCATTGTATCACAGATTAAAAGACACGGTCACAGATACTGTACAGCTGAAATACAAGTTGGAAGAATTGTTTCGTTCGGCTGATCAACGCTATAATTCCGGTATGTTTTCCGGTGATGATATTATTTTTGATCTTTCGTGTGAAGTGATCAGGGATATGGTCGAGGATCTGTATTATCCGCAAAGTCCATATTTATTCAATATTATTGAACCTAATCTGCTGGGTAAGATTTATGAAATGTTTTTGACCGAACAGTTGGTGCTGCTTGATGATAACACCGTAGGCCTGGGACGAAAGAGGGATTGTCAGAACAGGTCCGTTGTTACAACACCTACGGAAATTGTGAAGTACATGGTTGAACAGACACTTTCCAAAGTCTGTGAGGGGAAAACGCCGACGGAAATCTTGAGTATACGTGTTGCCGATATTGCATGCGGCTCCGGTGTTTTCCTGGAAGAAGCTTTTGCATTCTTGCAGGATCACTGTGTGCAATGGTATATTAATAATGGCCAGACAGAACATCTGACAGAGCTTGGTGTCGATCTGTATAAATTACCGCTTCAGGAGAAGAAAGATATTCTCTGTTCCTGTATTTATGGTATAGACATTGATATTCATGCCGTTGAGGTTGCAAAATTTTCTTTGCTGGTTAAGCTGATTGAAGATGAAACGACACCGTCTGTTGCTGAGGTTGTACCTATTCTTCCTGATCTGGGCAGTAATATCCATTTTGGAAATTCTCTTGTTAGTCAGGAACAAATGAACGGAATTTCCGGAGCAGCTCACCAGATCATGGATATTGTTCCATTTGACTGGAATGAGATCAATGAGGGCAATGGGTTTGATGCAATAATTGGAAATCCGCCATATGTAAATACAGAGGGAATGTATACATTGCTGCCGGGCGCAGAGGTCGAAATATATAAAAAGAAATATAGGACATCTCATAAGCAGTTTGACAAATATTTTATATTTATAGAGCAGGCATTGAACAAAATCAAAGAAAAAGGTTTTGTGTGCTATATTGTTCCAAATAAGTTCTTCAAGATCGGATCCGGTGAAAAATTGCGGGACCTGATTGCAAGGAATCATATGCTTGTCAGACTGGATGACTTTGGCGATGCACAGTTATTTGAAGATAAAACAATCTATAGCTCGATCATATTGCTTGCTAAAGAAAGGCATCCAACGTTTATTTACAGCAGCGTTGATTCTGTGAATGAATTGTGGGCGGGAGAAGAAAAGCATTCCATTGAACTGAATTCTGCTGTCTTGAATAAGCTTCCCTGGAGACTGACCACAGATTTTGAGTTTTTGCAAATGCTTCAAAAACTGGATAAAGTTGCGGTTCCCATCACCAGGCACGCAGAGATCTTTAATGGAATCCAGACCAGTGCAGAAAGGCCTTTTCCGGTCTATTGGTTTTCCGCAGATGAAATTGTAGCAGAAAATGCTGATACCATAGAAATAAATAGAGACGGAAACAACTATGTAATTGAGAAAAAAGTGCTTCGTCCTTATTTTAAACCAACTAAGAAGACGGAAAAGGGATTGAATTCGTACAGCATTCTTAAAACAGATAAGCGAATCATATTCCCTTATGATGACAAAGGGCGTCTTATATCCATTGAGGAGATGCGGACCGGCTATCCCGGAGTCTATGCTTATCTCAAGGCACATTATGACCGTTTGGTTCCCAAAAGTGTATCGGCCGGTGGAACGCGTGATATTCCCGGTGCCACACCTGACACATGGTATCAATATGGCAGAACACAGGCTTTGACTGCGTTTATTAATACACCAAAGTTAATTGTAGGTGTATTGAGTAAAGAACCCATGTACGTAATGGATACAAATGACATTCTCATTGCATCGGGCGGTACTGCCGGATATTGTGCTGTAAGTAAAAAAGAGGGCAGTCCCTATGCTCTTGAATATATTCAGGCGTGGCTCTCGAATCCGATTACTGAGCGTATTTTGGAAATTATAGGCAGCGATTTTGAGGGTGGTTTTACAGCACGTGGCACATTTGTTTTGTCCACTTTACCATTTGTGGAACTGGACTTTACTGTGGAAAGTCAAAAGGCTGTTTATGACAGAGTAATTGAAGCAAGTCGTGAGATATATGAGATTAATGATGTGTTGTCTGGCCGCCCGGCCAAACGTATCGGAATTCAACTACAGAGACAAAAAGATATTCTGATAACGGAGATCCAGGCTTTGATCACGAAGGTATATCGGCTTGAATATTAAGTGAGGACAGTGTATTTCTCACTGATTGTTTGTTCCGGCTGCGCCGGTATGACTGGAAGTCCGGATGTTCCGTTCAGATATCGAGGTCAGTGTCTGGCAACAGGTTGACATGAGGTATGGCAATGAGACTCAAAAAAGACAGTACAGAACAGAAATTAAGAGGAGCATATTATACACCGCCGCAGCTTGCTGACGCTATGGTGAGTTTTTTCGCGTCTCAAAATGTCTCTACTGTGCTGGAACCAAGCTGTGGCGACGGTGTGTTCCTGGACAGTCTTAGAAACTTGGGGCTTTTGGATAGACTGCATAAGCTGACCGCTGTGGAGATCGAACCGGAGGAAGCCCAAAAGGTTCGAAACAGATACGCGGGTTTTGGACAGATTAAAGTCTGCACAGAAGATTTCTTTGATTATTATGACCGTGTGCTTGGCAAAGAGACATATGACTTGATTTTAGGCAATCCGCCATATATTCGTTATCAGTACCTGAAAGAGAGTCAGAGAGAAATGCAATCGGCAATTCTGACTTCTCATGGAATGAAAGCCAATAAGCTGATAAATGCCTGGGTGGCATTCATGGTTGCCTGTGTGCAGCTCCTTTCCGAAAACGGGAAGCTTGTATTTGTTGTTCCGGCAGAGATTCTTCAGGTAGCCTATGCAGAGGATCTGCGGCTTTATCTGGCTGATAATCTTGCTAAAATTACTTTGATCACTTTTGAGCATTTAGTTTTTCCCGATATTGAACAGGAGGTAGTTGTTTTTATTGGCGAGAAGGGAGGGGAGGAGAAAGGGATCCGGATCATTGAAATGAATGATCTTGATGGTTTTGGCCTGCTCAGATTAGAACAGAATGGTTTTCAGAAACTACAGCATGTGAAGGAAAAGTGGACAAAATATTTTGTGACAGCAGAAGAAATGATACTTATTCAGCAACTTCGCGGTGATGACCGATTTGTCAGATTTTCGGAGTATGGCTTGATCAATGTAGGCATTACAACCGGAAATAACCGTTATTTTTCGGTAACAGAAGACACAACGGAGCAATATGGATTGGCAGATGTTACTTTTCCCCTGATAGGAAGAAGTTCTCATGCCCATGGGATCTATTTTACGATAGAGGATTGGGAGAGCAATAAGAGTGCGGGAAAGCGGGCGAGGCTGGTCAGTTTCCCTGAGATTCCTTATGAAGAATATCCGGACGGACATAAGGAGTACATTGCATTGGGCGAAAAGAACGGTGAACAGGAAGGATATAAATGCTCTATCCGGGACAGGTGGTATATTGTCCCTTCTGTATGGGTGCCTGATGCTTTCTTTTTAAGAAGAAATAATCTGTACCCCAAGTTTGTATTAAACAGATGTGATGCTGTGTCTACAGATACGATGCATAGAATGAAGTTCAGGGAAGGTGTTGAACCGGAGAACGTTCTTCTTGCTTATTATAATAGTATTTCATTTGCCTTTACCGAGATATGCGGGCGAAGCTACGGTGGCGGAGTTCTTGAAATACTTCCCGGTGAAATGGGAAATATATTGCTGCCCAGAGTGGAGAATATCGCCCCTGAACTTAGAGATAAGCTTTTGAAACAGATTGATACAGTGGTTCGTAAGGATAAAGATATTGAAAAGATGTTGGATCGTGTTGACGAAGAACTTCTTGTCAATACGCTGGGTATTGACCCTGATATATGCCATAAATGTCGTTCTGTCTGGAAAAAGATGCAGAGAAGACGTTTGGGGCGGGGATAAACGGGAGCGGCTCCTGTCAGGTTGTGTACAAAATAATACATGAAATGACCATCCTTTTGGCAAAAAAGTACATTGCGTTTTTGGAAGGAAGCGAATATACTCTCCTAGAGCGTGATTGAAAGATCATTCCCCCCGGCCCTGCGTCCCACAGCGTGTGGTGCACACCCCGGGGAAAGCATTTCTCAAACACGTTCTGGGAATAAACAGAGCCAAAAGGAGAAGACAACAATGACGAAGGATATGACAAAAGGGGCTCCCATGAAACTGATACTGGGTTTTTCCATCCCCCTGCTTTTTGGATTTTTGTTTCAGCAGTTCTATAGTCTGGTGGATACGCTGATCGTAGGACGCTTTCTGGGAAAGGAGAATCTGGCGGCGGTGGGTGCCACCGGTTCCATCAACTTTCTGATCATAGGCTTCTGCATGGGAATATGCAGCGGCTTTTCCATCCCTGTCTCTCATAAGTTCGGAGCAGGGGATCTTAAGGGAATGCGCAGGGTGGTGGCAAACTGCGTCTGGCTTTCCATTGCCTTTGCCGCTGTGATGACGGTACTTACGACCTGTTTTTGCCGCCATATACTGGTGCTGATGAAGACACCGGACAATATTCTGGAGGCTTCCTGCGCATATATATGGATCATTTTTCTGGGGATACCGGTGACTTTCCTGTATAATATGACCTCCGGTGTGATCCGCGCGTTGGGGGACAGTAAGACGCCGGTCATCTTTCTGGTCATGTCCTCTTTTTTGAATATCGGACTGGACCTGTTCTTTATCATCAATCTCCGGTGGGGCGTTCAGGGCGCGGCATGGGCCACAGTGATCTCTCAGGGAGTATCCGGAGTCTTCTGCCTGCTCTTTATCAGAAAGAAATTCGAGATATTGCAGATCCAAAAGGATGAGTGGGCTCCTGACAGGTATCTGATGAGGACGCTGTGCGGCATGGGTGTGCCCATGGGACTGCAGTACTCCATCACAGCCATCGGCAGCGTTATCCTGCAAAGCGCCACCAACACGCTGGGCTCCGATGCGGTGGCGGCAGTGACAGCGGCGGGGCGTATCAGCGGTTTCCTGGCCTGTCCCTTCGACGCTATGGGTTCCACCATGGCCACCTACGGCGGACAGAATGTGGGAGCGGGGAGACTGGACCGTATCGGCACAGGGCTGAAATCCTGTGTGAAGCTGGGGGCAGGCTACTCCATCATCGCCCTGTTCGTAAGTGTCTTCTTCGGGAGAATTCTTGCCACTCTGTTTCTGGATGTGTCGGAAACGGCGATCATTGATAATGTGAGATTTTATCTTATTATGAGCACTGCGTTTTATTTCGCGCTGGCACTGGTCAACATTATCCGTTTCCTGATCCAGGGAATGGGCTTTCCCACCTTTGCCATCCTGGCGGGAGTGTTGGAGATGCTGGCAAGAGCCATTGCAGGTTTTGCGCTGGTGCCTGTGATGGGATTTACGGGAGTGGCACTGGGAAACCCTATCGCATGGATCTTTGCGGACGCTTTCCTGATCCCGGCCTACTTCCATGTGAAGAAAGTAATGCGGGAAAAACTGGAAAAGCAGGAAAAAAGCAGAAATATGCAGAGACAGCAGGAGAGTGTGCGCCCTGCATTGAAAACGGTTTAAGAGCATCCGGGTGATCCGGAACACACTCTGGCAGCAATGGAGCAAGAGTGGTCCTGCCTTTGCGGATCACAGGGACAAAGCGAATTTGAGAGTCTGTAAACAATAGCCTCTCGGAATTTCAGGAAGCAGAATCAGGCATTACGGTTAAAAAGTATCCGGAAAGCGGGGGAATCGCCCGGAACGATTTCCGGAAAGCCGCTTGATAAGCGGTCTGGGGACTCCGTGAGTCTATAAAAAATAAAGAGGAGAATGAACATGACAAAGCTGTATGTAAATCCCGGAGTGAAAAAAGGGCACATCAACCCTGAGCTTCAGGGACATTTTTCGGAGCATCTGGGCAGATGCATCTACGAGGGAATCTATGTGGGAGAGAATTCTGAAATTCCCAATGTGAACGGCATGCGCATCGATGTGGTGGAGGCTTTAAAGGAGATCCGGGTGCCGGTGCTCCGCTGGCCCGGCGGCTGTTTTGCAGACGAATACCACTGGAAGGACGGCATCGGTCCCAGGGAGGGGCGCAAGAAGATGATCAACACCCATTGGGGCGGTGTTGTGGAGGACAACAGCTTCGGCACCCATGAATTTATGGAGCTGTGCAGGCAGCTTGGCTGCAAGACCTATGTCAATGGCAACATGGGGAGCGGCACTGTCCGGGAGATGAGTGAGTGGGTGGAATACATGACCTTTGACGGTGTCTCCCCCATGGCGGATCTGAGAAAGGAAAATGGCCGGGAAGAGCCCTGGACGGTGGATTACTTTGGCGTGGGCAATGAGAACTGGGGCTGCGGCGGCAATATGCGTCCCGAATTTTACGGAGATATGTACCGCAGATACCAGACCTATGTGCGCAATTATGATTCCAACAAGCCGATCTTCAAGATTGCCTGCGGCGCCAATGTGGATGACTATCACTGGACGGAGAAGGTGCTGGAGACCACTTTTGATCACGGAAGCGGGTTTATGAACGGAATGTCTCTGCATTACTATACCGTGCCTACGGGAGTGTGGAGCAGGAAAGGTTCTGCTCTGGAATTTGACGAGAAAGACTGGTACCGCACCCTGAAGGCGGCCCTTAAGATGGAGGAGCTGATCCGGCGTCACGGGGCCATCATGGATCAATATGATCCTGAGAAAAAGATCGGTATGATCATCGACGAGTGGGGAACCTGGTACGATGTGGAGCCCGGCACCAATCCCGGATTCCTCTATCAGCAGAATACCATGCGGGATGCGTTGGTGGCAGGCCTGAACCTGAACCTGTTCAACAAAAACTGCGACCGCGTGAAGATGGCGAATATCGCCCAGATGGTAAATGTATTGCAGGCGGTGATCCTGACAGAGGGTGAGAAGATGGTCAAGACACCCACCTGGCATGTATTTGACCTGTATAAATATCATCAGGACGGCGAGCTGGTGGAATCCTCCATAGAGACCCGGGAAGTGGGCCTGGAGGAAGAATACATGATCCCGGATCTGTCCGAGTCCGTTTCTCTTGGAAAGGACGGTAAGCTGCATGTTACAGTGACTAATGCTTCCCTTACCGATGACGCAAAGATAGAGGGCTGCTTTGCCGAGACAGTGATCACGGCAGTGGGTGGCAGGATCCTCACAGGCGGAATGCAGGCGCATAATACCTTTGATGAGCCTGATACCGTGCATACGGCAGAATTTACGGATTTTACAGTGGAAGGAAATAAGGTGCGCTTTACGGTTCCCGCGTGCAGTGTGCTGCATCTGGAGCTTGATATGTAAGGATCTTTTATGTTATGATTATTTTATCCGGAGCTCCATCCGGTCAGGAATTGGACTTTGGAGTCGCATGGTTCGTGCCAGTGCAAGGCAAAATTTCCAGACGATGCAACGGTGTGAAACAGGCGGTTCAAAAGTACGGTTTCTGATCGGATGGAGTACTGGAGCGTGAGAGAACTTGACATCCGGTATCCGGCAAGTGGTACTGTCAGGCTTCCATGAATCCAAATGTCCGGTTCCTTATCCTGTTTGGATATGGAATTATTATTGACATTATCGATGGCTGGTATTATAATCATGTAAAATTTGGTGGAAAGCGAGGTACTTAATTATGAGAAATAACAGAGCTGATATAAAATCTGAATATCTTTTGAGGACCTCGGCTGCATTATAATAGTTTATGATAGAATTTCTATTGCCGTGGTTTATCAGCCACGGCTTTTATTTGCTTTTTGATGCAATCTTCTGTCCTTCACAGATGTTCATACAAGACCAACTTACCAATTAGATCAGGACAATTTATGGAGGAATTTATGATCAATCTTAGAGAAATTACAGAAGAAAATTTTATTGACGCATTTAATCTGAAACTTGCACCTGAACAAGCACGCTTTGTTTCACATCCGATTCGCAGTCTCGCACAGGCTTATGTCTATAGGGAGCAATGCCAGCCTTTTGGAATATATGAGGGAGACACTATGATCGGGTATATTATGGTGATTTTTGATTACGGCATTAACGAATACAATGTATGGCATATGATGATTGATGAATCGAATCAGAGACGGGGCTATGGCAGAGTCGCATTGGATCGGGTGCTCGATTATATCAAAGATAAACCTTTTGGCTCCTCAGATCGGGTAACCTTAACCTGTAACAGAGATAATATCCAGGCACTTAATTTGTATAAAAGCAGAGGTTTTACAGAGACCGGAGCAGTGGACGAAGATGAAATAGAACTATCACTGATGATACAGTAACAAAGATCCATTTAGAAGCTTTTTCCACAAGTGTGCCGGCACATTTTCTTTCAGCCAAATGACGCAGGATGAATTTTCAGTCTGCAAGGCGGAGGAGGGAGTGGCTTTGCATTATGCCCACCTGAAATACAAATATGAAAACATGCGAAAAAAGATTCAAGAGTACATTCAGAATCAAAACGGAATAACATAAAACATGTAGTTTCTGCTCATAACAGTAATTCTGTCATAGATTTAACTGATATCTTGAGGTAATATAACCTTGGACAGAGTACACTGGAGAGGAGCAGGACAATGAACAAAACAGCGAGAACTACAGATATGACAGTGGGAAATCCGATAGGACATATATTAAGATTTGCATTGCCGCTTTTGGTGGGAAATATTTTCCAACAGTTTTATAATATGGTGGATTCGCTGGTGGTAGGTAACTTTGTGGGAGCGAACGCGCTGGCAGCAGTGGGAAATTGCGGCGCTGTAAACTCCCTTTTTTTTGCTCTGGCCAACGGCCTTTCCATTGGTATTGGTATTTTGGCGGCACAGTATTTTGGAGCGCACGACGAGGGAAAGATAAAGTCGGTGATCGCCAATGCCGTTTACGCTCTGGGCTCGGTTGCCATTGTTATGAGTGTTTTCGGTATTCTGTTCAGTCCTCAGGTGATATGGCTCATGGGTACTCCGGAGGGGATCAGGGCGGAATCCGTTATCTATATGCGGGTGACCTGCGCGGGTATGCTGGGACTTGCTTTTTACAATGGGGCGGCTGCCGTTCTGCGCGCTCTTGGTGATGCAAGAACACCGCTGTATTTTCTGATTCTTTCCAGTATTGTGAATGTGATCCTTGATCTGCTGTTTGTGCTGCAACTGGATATGGGAGTGATGGGAGTGGGACTGGCTACAATGATCGCCGAGTATACATCCGCAATTGTCTGCCTGTTGTACGCATACAAAAGAGTTTCCTTTTTCCGACTGCGGAGGGAGGATATGAAACCGGACAGAGAGATTATCATCCGTTCCTTTCAGTTGGGGATTCCCATTGCCATGCAGAGCGCCATGATCTCCGTATCCCGTATGATCCTGCAGGGCGTGATCAACAGTTTCGGCGAGAGTGTTATGGCAGCGTCTAATATCATAAACAGGATCGAGGAACTGGTACAGCAGCCATTCAGTTCGCTGCACGCTGCGCTGACGACGTATGCGGGTCAGAATATTGGTGCAAGAGACACGGAGCGCGTAAAAAAGGGATACCGCCAATCCGCAGTTGTTGCGGTGAGCTTCGGCCTGCTGATAATACCGATTGCATATCTTTTCGGGGAAAATATTATCGGGGCTTTTGTAAAAGAGGAGGAAGTGATCGCCATCGGAACCGCAGCACTCCATATTAACAGCCTGTTTTATACGGTGGTGGGTATGATCCATGTGTCCCGGGCCGTCCTGAACGGCTGTGGAGATACGGGTTTTGCGCTGATGAACGGGGTCACAGAGGTGATCTGCCGCGTGTGCTATTCCCAGTTCTTTACAAGAATTCCGGCCATAGGCTACTGGGGGATCTGGGTGACCACTGCGGCTACCTGGACAACCACTGCCGTTGTCTGCATTATCCGATATATGACAGGAAAATGGAAAGAGAAAGGAGCTTGAACAGCAGGGAATATTTATGCTATTATTATAATGTTTCAGACATGTATCGAACCCGAAATCTGATATTTCGGGTTCGGTGCGTATGGGAGCGCTTTTTGGAGATTGAAAGGACCTGCGATCGCCTGAAAATGTGTCGGAAATGACACATGGTATTTCTCATAAACCGGACGGTTGGATCTGGGATTGTGAGATTGCGTGGGATCATGGAAGTGAGAGCGAATCTGTTTTAACGTGTAAATGTGTGTCTGCGGACCAAATCTGCAGATTGCGGAAAGGAGTGATCATAGGTATGTATGATTACAGAGAGACAATGGACAGGCTGATCCGGAAGGAAGTCACGGAAGGCAGGGTAAAGGGCGCCAGCGCGCTGGTCATCCACAGAAATAAGGAGATCTATTACAATGCCTTCGGCTATGCGGATGCGGAGAGAGGGATCCCCATGCGGAGGGATACGATCATCCGTCTTTTCTCCATGACAAAACCTGTCACTGCGGCGGCTGTGATGATCCTTATGGAGCGGGGCGAGCTGGATCTGTGGGACGCGGTGCCCGACTATCTTCCCGAATTCAGATCGCCCGGAGTATGGAGCGAGGAAAAGCAGTGTGAGATTCCTGCAGAAAGAGAACTTATCATATGGGATCTTCTGAATATGATTTCCGGTATTCCCTATCCGGATCCGACTCACGAGCCCGGCCGGCGCATGGATGCAGTGGTGAAAAATCTGGTCAGATGCCGGGAACAGGGGAAGACAGTGGATACCCGGGAATATATGCGGCAGATCGCCGCGGTTCCTCTCTGTTTTCAGCCGGGAGACCGGTGGATGTACGGCTTTTCCGCAGATGTTCTGGGAGGGATTATCGAGGCGGTATCGGGAAAGCGGTTTGGGCAGTTTTTAAAGGAAGAGTTGTTCGAACCTCTGGGTATGACGGACACGGGATTCTTTGTACCGGAGGATAAGCTTGGCCGGTTTGCGCAATATTATGAATGGACGGATCCAAGCGGGCTGCAGCCGTATAAGGGCAGCCACCTTGGAGAATATTACGGAAAAGATGTGGCTTTTGAGTCCGGTGGGGCGGGGCTCGTATCCACTCTGGATGACTACAGCCGTTTCGCGTCCATGCTGGTACACAAGGGAGAACATGAGGGCAGGCGGATCCTGGGACGCAAGACGGTGGAATTCATGGCCCGGAATCACTTGAATTCCGGGCAGAGGGAAACCCTCATATGGGACAGCGTGAGAGGTTATGGTTACGGATGCCTTATGCGTGTCCTGATGGATCAGGGCGTTGCAGGGTATAACGGCTCCCTGGGAGAGTTCGGCTGGGACGGCTGGACCGGAAATTATGTGGCTATGGATTTCAGCGAGGATCTTGTGTTCCTGTACTTTATCCAGCGCTGCGGCGCCGGCGCCACTCCTGCGGTGCGGAAGTTGAAGGCGGTTACTTACGGTGCGCTGGATGCGTGATGTATGATGGGAAGAAATACCGGATTCAAGAAAATTCTCGATGCACTGGAGGCAAGTGGTTCACCAAAGCCGGAATTTGAGACGGATGACGCGCACAGCTATTTCATAACGAGATTATTTATACATGAAAGTTTTACGCTTTCAAAAGGAACCGAAAAGGAGCCGAAAGGAAGCAGGCAATTTTAGAGAAGTTGGCAGAAAATCCTGCAATGACTCAGACAAAACTTATAGAAGAGCTGGAGCTGACCAGAAGACAGGCGCAGAAAGATATAAAGGAACTGCAGGAAGATGGCTTACTTGTCAGAAAAGGTTCCAATAGAAATGGGTATTGGGTCATAAAAGGATAGATATAAAATTGCAGCAGGACAGATGAAAACCGGATGCAAAACGGTGAACCGGGACAGTAGTTCCGCAGTTATGCATATGGGAAAACAGGTATATACATGAACATTTTAACAATAGACAATATCACAAAGGCATACGGAGAGCGCAAGCTGTTCCATCGTGCCGGCTTTTTTCTGGAGGAGGGGGAGAAGGTCGGCGTGATCGGTATCAACGGGACCGGAAAGACCACGCTGCTGAAGATCATTGCGGGACTGGAAGAGCCGGACCAGGGGCGCGTCGTCATGGCAAATCACTGCATGGTGCGTTTCCTGCCCCAGAACCCTTATTTTGACGGAAAAGAGACGGTGTTGGAGGCAGTGCTCCGGGACAATCGCACGGAAAGCAATGAAGGCTATATTGCCTCCGATGCGAAAGCCATGCTGACCAGACTGGGCGTGACGGATTTTGAAGAGCCCTGCGGGCAGCTTTCAGGGGGACAGAAGAAAAGGCTGGCTCTTGTTTCCGTGCTGCTTTCCCCGGCGGAAATACTGGTCCTGGATGAACCTACCAACCACCTGGACAACGAGATGAGCGACTGGCTTGAGGATACGCTGAAAAGGCGGAAGGGCGCAGTGATCATGGTGACTCACGACCGCTATTTTCTGGACAGCGTGACGGAACGGATCCTGGAGATCGACAAGGGAAATATCTATTCCTACGATGCCAATTATGCGGGATACCTGGAGCTGAAAATGCAGCGCGAGGCCATGGAGCTTGCAAGCCGGAGAAAGCGGGAGAGCATTCTGCGCAACGAGCTAGCCTGGGTCCTGCGGGGCGCCAGGGCCAGGAGCACGAAGCAGAAAGCCCGGTTGGAGCGGTATGAGGAATTGAAGAATACCCCGGGATTTGAGCGGGACGGCGCGGTGGAAATGTCTTCCGCCAGTTCCCGTCTGGGCCGGACTACGGTGGAACTTCATCACATCAGCAAGGGTTATGGGGGAAAACTGCTGATCGACGATTTTACATATTTGTTTCGGAAAAACGACAGGGTGGGCATTATCGGTCCCAACGGAAGCGGAAAATCCACGCTGCTCAGGATCATTCTGGGAGATATCGCGCCGGACAGCGGCCATGTGGAGCTGGGGCAGACGGTAAAGATCGGATATTATGCCCAGGAGATCGGCGGGGAGGAGATGAAGCCGAACCAGCGTGTGATCGACTATATCCGGGACGTGGCGGAATTTGCGGATACCGATGAGGGAAAGGTCAGCGCCGCCAGAATGCTGGAGCGCTTTCTCTTTGCGGGGGAGGATCAGTACGGGCTTCTGGGAAAGCTTTCCGGGGGAGAGCGCCGCAGACTGTATCTGCTGAAGATACTGATGGGAGCGCCCAATGTGCTGATACTGGACGAACCCACAAACGATCTGGATATCGCCACTCTGCGGGTTCTGGAGGATTATCTGGACCGTTTTCAGGGGATAGTGATCGTGGTTTCCCATGACCGGTATTTTCTGGACAGGACAGTGCGCCGTATCTTTGCCATGGAAGAGGGCAGACTGGTACAGTATGAAGGCGGATACACCGATTATGCCGGGCGGAGGAAAGAATGCGCAAAGAGTGCGGACAGAGAAAAGCCGGCGGGTAAAAGCGGAAGCGATGCGGGAAACAGCGGCAAAAGTACGGGTAAAAGCGGAAACAATGTGGGAAACAGCGGTGAAAGTACGGAAAACAGCGGCAGTGGTGCGGGAACCGGGGACAAAAGAGCAGGGAAAAACGGACAAAAACGCAAGTTGAAATTCACTTACCGGGAACAGAAGGAGTATGACACGATCGAGGGGGATATAGCGGCACTGGAGGCGGAGATTGGGCAGCTGGATCAGGATATGCTGCGGTATACCAGCGATTTTGTCAGATTAAATGAGCTGACCAGGCAAAAGGAGACGGCGGAAAAGGCGCTGGAAGAAAAGATGGACCGTTGGATATATCTGGAAGATCTGGCGGCAAGGATAGAAAACGGTGAGACCGTCGAAGGATGATCGACTGTCTCACCATTTTCCGTTATGCTGTTTTGGAAGGCAACCGTCCGAACCGCATTTTGGATCAGCATCCATGCTGATCCGAAAGGCAACAGCTTTTTATGTGAGATCCGCCTATTCATCCAGTGAAGAATTTTCCGCTGCAACAGCCGAAGTGACGGAAGCAACGACAGCTATCACAACCGCAATGATAATGATCAAAAGCAATCATGCCAATAAGAAAAACATTCCGTTCATATTGAAAAAC
>CAMWWF010000006.1 GCA_947177885.1 uncultured Lachnospiraceae bacterium | reverse complement strand
GAATCCGGCCTTGTCCGTCATCTCCCTGATGTCCGCCTCCATATAAGAGGAACCACTGCCAAGCACGAAGTCCAACAGATCCTGTTCAATACTTCTCTCAATAAAACAAAAGGGACATTCATCTCCCGCATTGACCGCGTCATTCAGGGGAATGGTATACAACTGTTCTTTCATATTTCCTCTCTTTCCGCCGCATGGAACGGCATTTATTATGATTTTTCAAACACGCTCCAGGCCTTTTAGCGCTGGCATATCGCGCAGAATTGCATGGAAATTTGTCCCATGGACACATTACAATGATTGACTTCGCGGGAGGGGCTGCCTGAACTGTTACACAATTTTCACAGATTTATCAAAATTTAATACATATTCTCTTTTCAAATCCACAAAATTGTATTAGAATACTGGTATGAATAACCAACTGAAAGGAGTCGCCCGCTTATGGCAAAAAAATTTGGAAAATTACTGCTTTTGACTGCCGCAGTAGGTACTGCTGCTGCCGCCGCTTACTACTATATGCAGAAAAAGGATTCTGCAATGGATACACCCGACGATGAAGACTATGATGATTTCAGCGAAGATCTTGATGAAAATGCCGAAGCCTCCAGAAATTATGTGGCCCTGAATCCTGAAGCAAAAACGGACACACCTGCCGGGGAAGATCCCGGGGAGGAGGAGAAGGATACCTTTACGCCTCTCACCGAGCAGGTAAAGAAGAACGAAGAGACCGTGGAAGAATTCTTTGGCGAAGACGATCCCGCTGAGGGAAATGCTCCTGTGGGCAATAACTGATCGGAAGCCGTTAAAGACAGATCACTTACATGAAAATGTACAGGGAATTTTATATTCAAAGTACATTTTCATGTATTTTTTTACGGAGAAATCACTTTTCCCGTGCTGTTGTCATATCCCTGATCAACAGGAACAGATACCCCATATATACCGCCAGATTGACGGATGCCGCGACCGCAGAAACAGCGTTTCCCATGTTGAACAGAAAAAACGCATAGGTCAGAAACGTCAGACAATACATAGGTACCAGCAGGAACGCCGTTTCCTTCTTCCAGATCATTATGACGATAGCCAGAACCTCATACAGATAACCGTATCTCTCATGCATGGCCGGCAGGAACAGAACACAGGTGTACGACAACAGAAAAGTAATGTAAACAAGATTGCGGGGGGTCCATTCTATTTTTTTCAACAAGAAAACCATCATCAGGATGAACAGGACAACTACCGTAAACCATATTCCTGCCCCTTCCAGAAGATCATAATTATCCGTGCTTTCGCTCACAGTGAAGAAAAGCCAGACAGACGGATAATTTAACGCCATGGACGAATATCCGTCAGCCGCCTGGTCAAAATAGATTCCGAATATATCCAAAAAGCTTCTTCCCATGATCACTCCCGCCAGATTCAGCACACACATTACCACAGGTATGATCAGAAAATGCAGTACGGAAAACCGTTTGCGCCAAAACCAGACGAACAGAAAAAGCGGCAAAATGAACACTGCCTGCAATTTAAAGGAAAAGGACACTCCCAGAAACAGGAATGCGGGCACATACTTTTCCCTGCACAGCATTGTCAGTGCCAGCATCGCAAAGCATACATAGATGGAATCGCATTGTGCCCATGCGGAAGAATTCATAATAACGATTGGCGACGCGATCACTGCCGCATATGCAAATATCCCCTTCCACTTTCGATTTCCGTCCGAATACCGGTACACCAGACTTCCCATAACAAATGCCAGACAATAATCAAAGATGACGGACAGAATTTTATAGGCGGACAACGGATTTACAGGCAGATAAGTAAAGACCGCTATCAGCGTCTGGTACAGCATATTATAATTCCCCACCTGCCGGCCCAGCATCTTCATGCCGCCACCGCTCCTGATCTCATCATACCAGGGCAGCAGAAACGAAGCCGCATCCCCGCTGACTATATTACGCAGGCTGAAACGAATCAGCATACTCAGCAACGTGATCACGGCAACAGACGCCACGTCCAAATGCTTCTCTAAGAAATTAAGCAGCTTTCTCTCGACTTTTATCATCTCTCCTTACACTTTTCGTGTGAACCCCTTTCACACTTCTCCTTTCTCTCCTATACAGGTTCCTGTCCTGCGTCCCCTGTCAAACAGCCTGCCTTACCCTGTCCTCCGTCCATCTCCCTCACAATCAGAACAAGGTACGCCAGAAATACCGCCAGATTGACCAGTGTCATGGTCAAAGACGCCCGCGTATCCTTGCCAAACAGAAAAGAAGCGTAAGTCATGGTCGTCAGGCAGTACATAGGCACCAGCAATACTATCGTCCTCTTCATCCAGATCAAAATGATGATCGCCAGGATCTCATGCAGAAAACCATATCGCTCATGCATGGCCGGAAGGAACAGAACACAGATATAGGACACCAGAAAAGCAATGTAAATAAGATTACGGGGATTCCATTCCACCTTCTTCAATAGGAGAACCGTCATCAAAAGCAGCAGAACCGCCACGGTAAGCAGCACACTTGCCCTTTTCAGATGCCAGTACAGATCCGGATAATAATTCTCCGTCAGGAAAAGCCATACGGACGGATAATTCTGCACCATAACAGGATATTCATCGGTCTGATCGAGATAGATCGTAAAAACATCCAGAAAACTTCTGCCCATGATCACACCCGGCAGATTCACCACGCACATTGTCACAGGTATCACCAGAAAACAGAATATGGTAAAACGCCTGCGCCAAAACCATACGAACAGGAAAAGCGGCAAAATGAACACAGCCTGAAGCTTAAAGGCCAATGACACTCCCAGAAAAATACAGGCAGGCACATACTTTTCCTTACACAGCATCACCAGTGCCAGCATGGCAAAGTACGCATAGACGGAATCGCATTGCGCCCATGCGGCGGAATTTAGTATGACCAGAGGAGAAAGGACCACCGCCGCATATGCAAAGATTCCCTTCCATTTCCGATCCCCGTCCGAATACCGGTATACCAGCATTCCCACCGTTACCGCAAGTAAATAGTCAAATATGGCGGATGAGAACTTATAAGCATATACGGGGTCTGCCGGTATATATGTCAGGATCGCTATCACCGTCTGATACAGTATATTATAAGTTCCCACCTGCTGTCCCAGCGCCCTGAAGCCGCCGTTATCCCGGATGTCGTTATACCAGGGCAGCAGACACTGCTCCACATCCATATTGCTCAGATTCCGCAGGCCGGAACGGATCATTATACTCAACAGTGTAATTGCACCCACCACAAGAATATCCAGATGTTCCTCACAGAATTTTACCAATTTTTTCTCAAATGCGATCATTTCCATCCTCATTTCCGCATCGCTGCAGACACACAACAACCTACAGCCACACCTTTTGCAATCTCTTTATCCCCTCGACGATCTGTTCCTGCGTCAATCCCCCAAATCCGATGAGCACCGTAGCTTTTCTGTCCGATCTCTCCACCATGCTCTCAGACAGGCCGTACACCTTCACACCCTCCCGCGCCGCCTTCCCAACCATCTCTTCCTCCGTTATATCATTCTTCGCCGTAAGGATCAGATGCAGTCCCGTGTTTTCACCGGAAATGGTATAGCGGCTCCTGAAAGGTTCCAGACATTGAAGCAGCAATTCCTGCTTTGTCCTGTATATTTTTCTCATCTTGTTCAGGTGACGTTCAAAGTAGCCGTCCCTGATAAATTCGTTCAGAATCCTCTGGTCAATCCTGGACACGGTACAGGAATAAAAAGAACAGTCTCTCCGGTATCTCTCCAGCAGAGGCTGCGGAAGCACCATAAAGCTTACCCGGATCGCCGGTGCGATAGCCTTGGAAAAGGTTCCTATATAAATGACCTTTCCCTGCCTGTCCGACGCCAGTAAAGCGGGGATCGGTTTTCCGTAATAGCGGAACTCACTGTCATAGTCATCCTCGATGAGATACCGGTCCGTTCCCCCTGCCGCCCATTTCAGAAGCTCCAACCTCCGCCCGATGGGCATGACGGTTCCCATGGGGAACTGATGTGACGGCATCACATATGCCGCGCTGACCCTTTCCCCGGTCAGACAATCCGTACGCATTCCGCTGTCATCCATATCCACTGTCACAATATCATAGGCAAAAGACTGGAAAATACGGTAAGTGCGGATATAGGTGGGATTTTCCATGGCAATGCGCACATGCCTCCCCAATATCTTCTCCAGCAGCATCAGCAGATAATCATTCCCTGCACCTACAATGATCTGTTCCGGTCTGCAGTTCACCCCTCTGGAAGAATGAAGATACCGGCTGATCGTCTCCCGCAGGTCGTGATCGCCCTGAGCCTCTCCTCTGGCAAACAGCTCACTGTTCCCACAGGTCAGTATGTTCCTGGTAATCTTTTTCCAGACCCCGAAGGGAAAACCCGACATATCGATCTCATGGGGGGAGAAATTGTACTCCCAGGCTTCCTTTTCCTGCGTCCCGCCCGGATCTCTCCGGTCCTCCGCCGGCAGCCTTTTCGTCTCCTCCATGCGAAATAACTCTTCCATGGCACAGACAAAATATCCCCTGTAGGGTCTCGATTCTATATAGCCTTCGCTGAGAAGCTGTTCATAGGCATATTCCACCGTACTGCGCGCCACCTGCAGATATTCTGCCAATGAACGCGTAGAAGGAAGCCTCTCTCCCGCGAGAAGCTTCCCATCCTTGATTTCCGTTTTAATATGGTCATATATCTGCTCATACAGGCATTTGTCACTGTCTGTACGCAGCCCGATCGTCATATCATACATTGACTTATTTATTCTTCATCTTTGCCATGATCTGCTCTTTCAGATCTCTTGCCTTATCCTTCATACGGGCATTGGCGGTGGTAGACGTCAGGATGGAGGCAACCATGCGGCTTGCCACATCGTATTTCTCCAAATGAGCCGCCAGCACTCCGAGCAGATAGTCCATGGTGATCTCATCCATACCGCACATGGGGAAGCCTTCATTCTGTCGCGCCTCCGCAAAACCATTGTATGCATTCTGAATATATTCTTCTTCCTTTGCCTTAAGCTCCGCTACCAGCTCCGGGGTTCCCTGCTCCGTATCCGTTACAAATTCCCTATACCCTCTCATGAGCCATGCACTCTTCAGGCAGATGTATGCCTTCTCGCTGACTTTCGCACGCTTCACCACCGCATTGACCAATGCAAGCTGATATCTGTCCACCGCTTCCTTATAGCTGTAAGTATCACCCGTATAACTGGGAATCTTTACACTGACGCTGATCTTCTCTTTTATCAGTTTTGCCTGGGCACTGGTGAGATTGGGGAAAAATCTGGTAAGCGCCGTATAACCACAGGTCGGACAAAGCACCACATCGTATTTTACGGAATCAATCCCTTCATGCCGGGGTCTCAGATCCTGATCCGAGCCGATCAGCTTTGCCTTGCCCGACTTCATGATCTTTGTAGGCGCATCCGAGTCACAGCAGGGGCATTTGAAAGTCTTGTCGTAGATCAGATCCTTTTCTTCGATCTTTACAGGTTCCTGTGCCTTCTTCTTCGCCTCCGCCTTCTCAGCCTCCCCAAAAATATCCATATCTTCCAGTCCGTTCAGACCTAACCCACCCAATCCTGATAATAAACTCATAATTCTTTCCTCCATTCTGATAGCTGCCTGTAACAATTCTGCCGCTTACGGCAATTTATTACATATGGTGTTACGTTATTTATATCTCAATATTACCTCAATCCTTTTTCGGCAATACGAAAGAACTCTTCAACGAGACAATCCTGTTAAATACCAAAGCGCCGGGCTTTGTGTCCTTGGCATCAACACAGAAGAAGCCCTGTCTCACAAACTGAAAGCGGTCATATGCCTTCGCTTCCGCAAAAGCGGGTTCCAGCCTGCAGTCCTTTAAAACCGTAAGTGAATTGGGATTCAGGTACAGTTCTCCGTCTTCACTGTAAATGGCACCCTTCTCGTCCGCAACAGCCTCGTCGATCAGGTTCTCATAAAGGCGTACTTCCGCCTTCACGGCCTTTTCGGCAGCCACCCAGTGGATAGTGCCCTTTACCTTTCTTCCGTCAGGGCTGTTGCCGCCCTTAGAAGCAGGATCATAGGTACAGTGTATCTCGGTGATATTTCCCTGCTCATCCTTCACACAGCCGGTACAGGTCACGAAATAAGCATTCATAAGGCGTACCTCATTACCGGGGAACATTCGGAAATACTTTTTGGGAGGTTCTTCCATGAAATCTTCCCTCTCTATATAAAGCTCTCTGCCAAAAGGCATCTGTCTGGAACCAAGCTCTTCATTTTCAGGATTATTCACGGCAGTCACCATTTCCGTCTGCCCTTCCGGATAATTGTCAATGATCAGCTTTACAGGATCCAGAACCGCCATATAACGGGACGCCTTAGGCTTCAGATCCTCCCGGATGCAATACTCGAGAGCCGCGGAATCCGCAACGGACTGTGCCTTGGACACACCGCACATCTCCACGAACATCCGGATGGATTCAGGAGTAAATCCTCTCCGCCTCAATGCAGCGATGGACACCAGCCTGGGATCATCCCAGCCATCCACCCTGCCTTCCAGGACTAGCTTCTTAATATACCGCTTACCGGTCACCACATTCTTCAGGTACATCTTCGCCTGCTCGATCTGTTTCGGGGGGTGCGGATATTCCAGTTCCCTTACCACCCAATCGTAGAGCGGTCTGTGATCTTCAAATTCCAGCGTACAGATGGAATGGGTGATCCCTTCAATGGCATCCTCGATGGGATGTGCAAAATCATACATGGGATAAATACACCATTCATCTCCGGTATTATGGTGCGACATATGCGCCACACGGTAGATCACAGGATCCCGCATGTTAATATTCGGGGACGTCATATCGATCCGGGCCCGGAGCACCTTCTCTCCGTCGGCATACTTCCCGTTCTTCATATCCTCGAACATCTGCAGATTTTCTTCCACGGAGCGGTTCCTGCCGGGGTCTTCCTTTCCCGGTTCCGTAAAGGATCCCCTGTATTCCCTGATCTGTTCCGCAGTCAGATCGGACACATATGCCCTGCCCTTTTTGATCAGCTTTACTGCTGCCTCATACATCTGCCCGAAATAACCGGAGGCAAAAAACAATCTGTCCTCCCAGTCGGCACCCAGCCACTGAACATCCTCTTTTATTGATTCCACAAATTCGACATCTTCTTTGGTGGGATTGGTGTCATCGAAACGCATGTTGAACTTGCCGCCGTATTTTTGGGCGAGCCCGTAATTGACAAGAATCGACTTGGCATGCCCGATATGAAGGTATCCGTTGGGTTCCGGCGGAAAACGGGTCCTGACCGTATCATAAACACCCTCCGCCAGATCTTTCTCAATGATCATCTCGATAAAATTCTTTGATTCTGCTTCACTCATCTATTTCATCCTGTCCTTTTCCTCTATCTCTTTTCTCACTATTCTTATCCGGTAACTGTTTAAATAGTATCATTGTTATCATAACACATCTGACAGTGCCTTAGCAAGCAATTCTTCCGGTGAATAGATGGGAATTGCATACTGCTTTCCGTCTCTCCTGCTCTCATAACTGCTTCGCCATAAAATTTCACGCGTCATCAAATCCCATGCCGTAAGCCGCGTATGTAAGCTGTCATAGTTCTCTTCCACACAATTATCCGGCACATAGGCAACACCATTCACAACCTCCACATCTGCAACCCGGTATGTATCCGCCGGAGCCTCCCACAATTCTCCTGTGGAAAGATTCCAGAACACAAGTTTCTCTTTATTCCGACTCCCGTCATCACTGGCCAACTCTGTCTGAAGCAGGCTTTCCATAAGGGCATATTGCGCTTCAGGCGTGTAGGGAAGCGCCATACCTTCATATTCGGTCAGTGCGCAGGCTGCCGTTTCTATCGCCTGGATCCTGTCTCCCTGTTCCAGAAGACGCAGCGCTTCCGCCGCCAGATTCCGGGCCTGGTTCTCCAGAAGCGCTTCATTCCGGGCCTCTATCTCCGCCGCCTGCACTTTCAGTGAGAGCGCCTGTTCTTCCAATACGGCCGCCTGTTCTTCTATCTGTTCTTTCTGTCTTTGGATCCGCAGCGCCATGTATGTGCTGAATGCACCAAAGCACAGACACACCGCCGCGGCCGTAGACGAGACCGCCAGGATCCGCTTCATGCGCCTCTCCCTGTGGCGCTGGCGCAGATCGTCGTAATTCAGGGAAAACATGGGTGCCAGCAGCCGCAGTTTCTCTGTCTTCAGCGCTTTCAGCATATCCCGCTTCGTCCTGCCTCGGATGTCCGCCGCCAAGGGCTCCAGCTGCCTGCGCACGATCCCGGCGGTACCGTCGGGATTCTGCACCAGAGGGACTCCCGCAGCCTGGGAGAGCAAATCACTACCAGATACTCCGACTCCTGCAGCGCTTCCATGATATTTTCTTCCAGATCATTCGTCATAGGCAGCTCATCCCGGTCTCGGAAGACCCGAGTGATCCTTGTCCTCCCTTCCCTCCTGTCGGAGAGCTTTCCCGGCAAACGAAAAGCCTCCATCTGTCGATGAAGGTTCTCCGCTGCAAATTTGTCCAATTCCGTATGCCGGTAGCTTATAAAGGCATCATATCTGCATTTCATCATAGCTCCTCGAAAAAATATCCCGCTCCACCACATAAATATCATGACGGTCATCACAGCGGACTGCAAGATAATCCCCCGGTCTGCCCAGCATATATTTGTTCTTGTCCCATGCGGTAAATACCTTCACGCCCTTGTCCAGGGGCCGGGCATGGATGTGCACCTCCCCGGTGGGCATACACAATTTCGCGATTTCGGTGAGCGGTAAAGTCTCCCCGCTCTCCCGGTTCTTTATGGTGGGAGCATACTCCGTTACGCTCAGAGCCGCACTGTTATTATATGGCTGATCCAACATCTCATACGAATCCATGAATTTCGCCCGGCGGTTGGGATAGACTTCCCCCTTGACACCGATCATGATATAGAGGTCTTCCTCCACCGTCAAATCGATATCCCCCTCCAGCGTGCGGATGGTGATCGGGGTTCCCACCGGCAGAATCTCGCCGGCTCTGACATAGCCCAGGGGAATTCTCCTTTTGACATAGGACTTCATGGTACTCAGATCGGCCTCATATTTCTCCGCATAAATCACTTCAAAACTGTCAAAATACTCTGTCATACGATTGTTAAAGTACCCCTCCGTATGCAGGGTGGGAAACTTTTCTTCATAGCGGCGCAGGCTGATAAAGCCGCCCGCCTTCTCATAATGGCCGCCGCCGGATCCCATGCCTTCCGCCAGATAGGCGGCCAGCTCACTGGCATTCACCTCCCGGATACAGCTCCGGACGGAAAATTTATAGCCGTCATTTACCTCGTTGAACACCACACAGGTCTTGATCGCATCCACCTGCAACAGGAAATCGCTGATCAACCCCAGGATATTGGGGTCACAGGGCTGCGATTTGATGACCGCAAACTCATAATCGTCGTTATAGCTGTACCGTATCAGGGCAATACCCGCTATCTCCAGCTCTTGCAGGGAAATATTGGAATTCCGGAACAGTGTGATCAGGCCGTTGTCCACCGGAAGGTCATCTATCATATCCATATCCAGCGGATTATGCAGCTCCGAGAACTGATTGGTATCGGAGTACAGTCCATAGTACAGCGCCGTTCCCAATCCCCTGTCATCACGAATCTCAAAGCCTTCCTCCGTCAGCATTTTCCACACTAAGGTAGAACAGCTGCCAAGCCCCGGATGAATCTCCCACCATTTCGCAGCTTCCATTTCCGCCTGATGATGATCAATGACAGCCACGTTCTCCGCCGCCAGCTTCGTCACATTCCCCGCTCCGTACTGACAGTCCGCGGTGATCAGCAGCCCCTCCAGGGTAAGAGCAGCCGCCTGCTCCACGGAAATGTACTCCACCGGAAGTTCCAGCTTTTCCACCATTAATTTCAGATTTGATTTCCGGATCCTGTTCCTGCCGCTGTACACCAGCCGAACCTGCTTACCCCTGCTCTGAAAAAAGCAATATAAACCATATCCGGATGCAAGGGAATCTGCATCCGGATTGTCATGACATTGAATCGTTATCCTGCTAAATTGTTCAAGATCTGAAAGCTTCATTTACAGTCCCTTCCTGTTTCGCCCGGGTAACATCTGCTGCCGCCGGCAGATGTATGCTTTTGTACCTGTCGGTATTATGACTCTCACGTCACTCACCGGACAGCCTGACTGGAGCATGTCTGAAAAATCATTCCCTCCGGTCTGCACGTCCCACTTCGCGGCCTGCCGCACTCTAATGGTGGAACAGTCTGATGCCCGTAAATGCCATCACCATTTGATACTTATCACAGCACTCAATGACCGCGTCATCCCGCACGGAACCGCCGGGCTGGGCAATATATTTCACACCGCTCTTATGGGCTCTCTCAATATTGTCGGAGAAAGGGAAGAAGGCATCGCTGCCCAGCGTCACATCCTGCATCTTATCCAGCCATGCGCGCTTTTCCTCTCCGGTAAACACGGAAGGCTTTACCTTGAAGGTCCTCTCCCACACGCCGTCTGCCAGCACATCCATATATTCGTCGCCTATGTATACATCAATGGCGTTGTCCCTGTCCGCTCTGCCCAGACCGTCCGCAAACTGTAAGTTCATTACCTGAGGAGACTGACGTAGGAACCAGTTGTCCGCCTTCTGGCCTGCCAGTCTGGTACAGTGGATACGGGACTGCTGTCCCGCGCCGATACCGATGGCCTGGCCGCCCTTTACATAACATACGGAATTTGACTGGGTGTATTTCAGGGTGATCAGCGCAATCTTCATGTCGATCAGCGCCGCCTCCGGAATTTCCTTATTCTGCGTCACAATATTGGAAAGAAGATCTCCGTTGATATCCAGTTCGTTCCTGCCCTGTTCAAAGGTGATGCCGTATACCTGCTTTCTCTCAATCTCAGCGGGAGTGTAGGAAGGATCGATCCGGATCACATTGTAATTCCCCTTCTTCTTCGCCTTTAACAGCTCCATTGCCTCATCCGTATATCCGGGAGCGATGACGCCGTCGGATACCTCTCTCTTGATCAGCCTTGCGGTATCCGCGTCACAGACATCCGACAATGCGATAAAATCGCCGAAGGAAGACATTCTGTCCGCGCCTCTTGCTCTGGCATAGGCACAGGCAAGAGGCGAAAGCTCACCCAGATCGTCCACCCAGTAGATCTTAGCCAGTGTGTCGTCCAGGGGAAGGCCTACCGCCGCGCCTGCGGGAGAGACATGCTTAAAGGACGTGGCTGCGGGAAGCCCTGTTGCCTCTTTCAATTCCTTTACCAGCTGCCATCCGTTGAATGCATCCAGGAAATTGATATATCCGGGCTTGCCGTTCAACACGGTGACGGGTAGTTCGCATCCGTCCTCCATATAGATGCGGGAGGGCTTTTGATTGGGATTACATCCGTATTTTAATTCGATTTCTTTCATCTTGATCTCCTATCCGGTTCTGAAATTATTAGTATCTTCTCTAACAACAGCCGGCCCTGAAATGACTGTCACGTTACATTTGAATACCCGTACATCAGATATGACAAATACATGCTTCTTTCATGAACAATGCTGCTACATACTCTGATCTGTATATGAGATCACTGGTTCTTATTCACGATCCGGGTCTCGTATTTTCCGGTCTCAATATCAATGTATCTGACAAACAGGGACACTTTATTCTCTTCGTTGAGACTGTTCCAGATCATCTCAGTAAAATCGTCGATATCCTGATCGATCTCTACCGCCTTAGGTTCCCCCTGAAAACTGGGCAGAGGATCGCCGTCATGCATATATGTATGAAGGAACCGCCCCTCTCCGGCTTTGGGATTCTCATAGGCAAAGGTATTACGGATACAGGTGGAGGGATCTCCGTTATTGCTCTTTAAAATTGACATGGCATAGTTATAGTTCCCACCCTCTATATGCATGATACCGGAAATGCGGGGAGTATAATTGGGGCCGTCCGGCTCAAATTCCCTGCAGCGGAGTGACTGTTCAAAAGTCAGCTGTTTATCCATTCCCTCATAGATGGTGTCCGTCTGGTCGCCGTTGGTGACGATGGTCTTATTTCCCAGTACACGGACCGGCGCATAAATGATCAGACTGGGGTCCTCCAGTTTGGAGGGATCAAAGGCCTCCGTGCGGATTCCTTCCCCGTCCGTCACAAAGATACGGTTACGGCTGTTAGAACTCCTTCCCATGATAAAATAGGCCGTAACCGCCTGCCTTCCGTCGGCGGAACGTCCGATGACGATGCCTCTTCCGGGATACGCATTCCCAAGCAATTCCTGTTTCAGTGATGTCATGTTCTTCCTCCATTCCAGTTGCTTCCATGATTTTTATTTTACCGGTACATACCTTTTTCTTTCAGTGTTTCTTCCAGCCTTCGCGTCTTGACATTCACAGCCTTATGCAAATCTTCGCTGCTGATCCCGCAGATTTCCTGCACGTAATAGATTCCCAGCTGCACATCGGCCAGTTCCTCAAGAATACGGGTCTGATCGCCCTTTCCCCTGAGCTTTTTGGAAATTTCCTTACTTAATTCAGAGAGTTCTTCCATAACAATGATCAGATTTCTATGGCCCCTTTGAGTACCCTCCTTTTTATTGGATTCCACAGACTTTTGCAATACATCTGTTATCCATTGCATATCCACGTCTTCCTCAGATACGCTTACTTGTGAAATAAATTTCTCCCTGTCCAATTTACTTTCCCCCTGTTCCGATTCCGTTTTGAACCGTCTTGTTTCCACCGGCGCCTGCAATGTTCCGCTCCGCACCGCTCTATCAAAAATCTTACACGTTTTCCCTTAAATATGCAATACCTTTTGACAGATATAACACATGTATCGTAACAGTTCAGTCATGCAGCAATTCACAGATTACACATGGGTGCCGCACACAAAGCGTAATCTGTGAATTGCCCTCCGACGATGTGCGGACAAATAACAGTTGTATCAGAATAAACCGGACGTATCTCCCGCTGTGGAGACACGTCCGGTTTTTGATCAATATCGCAGGTTATCGCTTCTTATGTATATGGAATGACCGAAGGATCATCCCCCATGATCGCGGGACTGCCGTGCCTCGATCAGGCATCCACACTATAGTTGGGAGCCTCCTTGGTAATGTGGATATCATGGGGATGGCTCTCTTTCAGGGAAGCGGCGGAAATCTTGACGAACTTCCCGTTTTCTTTCAATTCTTCTATGTTATTTGCACCACAGTAACCCATACCGGAACGCAGACCGCCCAGAAGCTGGAACACGGTATCCTCCAATTCACCCTTGTAAGCCACACGGCCCTCCACGCCTTCAGGAACCAGCTTCTTGGCATTTTCCTGGAAGTAGCGGTCCTTGCTGCCGTTCTCCATGGCCGCAATAGAACCCATACCGCGGTAAACCTTATACTTTCTTCCCTGGAACAGTTCGAACTCCCCGGGACTTTCCTCACAGCCCGCAAACATGCTTCCCATCATACATACGCTGCCGCCTGCGGCGATCGCCTTTGTAATATCTCCGGAGTACTTGATACCGCCGTCCGCAATGACGGGCACGCCATACTCCTTGGCAACGCCGTAACAGTCCATGATAGCCGTAATCTGGGGTACGCCGATACCGGCAACCACGCGGGTGGTACAGATGGAACCGGGGCCGATACCTACTTTCACCGCGTCCGCACCGTTCTCGATCAGGTCTTTGGTCGCTGCCGCCGTAGCCACGTTGCCGGCTATCACCTGAAGGTCAGGATACTTCTCCTTGATCATTCTCAGGCAGTTCAATACATTCTGGGAATGGCCGTGGGCGCTGTCCAGGACCACCACGTCTACCTTGGCATCCACCAATGCCGCCACACGGTCCAGAACATTCGCGGTAATACCAACGCCCGCGCCGCAGAGCAGTCTGCCCTGGGAATCTTTTGCCGACAAAGGATACTTGATGGTCTTTTCAATATCTTTGATTGTGATCAGACCCTTTAAATTAAAATTGCCGTCTACAATGGGAAGTTTTTCTTTTCTGGCCTTTGCCAGGATCTGCTTTGCCTCCTCAAGAGTGATACCCTCGGGAGCGGTGATCAGATTCTCGCTGGTCATGGATTCTTTGATCTTCTTTGAGAAATCGGTCTCAAACTTTAAGTCACGGTTGGTAATGATGCCTACAAGTTTGCGGCCTTCTGTGATGGGAACGCCGGAGATACGGAATTTACCCATCAGGGCATCCGCGTCCGCCAGTGTATGTTCGGGAGTCAATGAAAAGGGATCGGTGATAACGCCGTTCTCAGAACGTTTTACTTTATCCACCTCTTCTGCCTGAGCCTCAATGGACATATTTTTGTGGATGATACCGATACCGCCCTGTCGCGCCATGGCGATCGCCATACGGTTCTCCGTTACCGTGTCCATTCCCGCGCTCATCATGGGAATATTTAATTTGATCTTCTTCGTCAGCCAGGTAGTAAGATCCACCTGATTCGGTACGACCTGCGAATACGCAGGTACCAGCAGCACATCGTCAAAAGTAATGCCTTCACCGATAATCTGTCCCATTTTCTTTCCTCCATTCCGTTGCCGTCTACATCAGTTTCTTCTGTCTTCCCGCTTCAATGCCCTTGATGGGAAAGACTGTTTCCTGTGAAAATGTTCTCCTGCCCGGAATCAGAAATGCATGACACCTTTTGCAATTGACCCCAGACAGTTTTCTGATTGTTCAAATGAGTTTAACAGAGTTTCACGGTACTGTCAACAGAAAATTTATCAGACAAAAACACAAAAATTTTCAGACAGATTTCCCCGGCGCAGCACGCCCACTTCAGGGCCCGACGCGCCGGGGAAATCATCTTTCAAACACACACTAATCGTTGAATATCTTTCTGGGAGCCACATTCTTCATGACCTTGATCATTTCCTCAGAGGGACTTAAAAGAATCTTCTCCCCTCCCTCATAGTACATCACAAAGCGGCGGTCAGGCTGCAGTTCCTCACCGATACTGTAGTCTTTCACCTTTGCATTCTCCCTTCTGCCGAAGTTGTCCAGATGATAACTCTTAATGGGAGCCAGAATCTCTATCCTGTCCAGACTGTAGGTGGCGACTCTCTTTCTCCTGGACTTTGCCATTACCTTATCCACCACGATCTCCTTGTCCAGATAGAGATACTCATACTCAATCTCAGAGAACATATTGGCAAAATAAGCACCCACACCGAAAGCCACCGCAGGGATAAATGCCAGCGGGATAACAAACATGATCACGGCAAAAAACACGGTCAGTGCGATCAGTAAAAACTTCAAAAATTTCCTCATTGCTGAGGGTTTTGTCTGTACCAGACATTCAACATATACGTCACTCATTCTTTCCTCCATTCCAAAGCATCCCTGCCAAACGGCAATACCGCAAATGTTCCGGATGCTTTCCATGCTATAGTATTACTATATCCCACAACAGAAAAAGTTGCAAGACGCACATCACTCTTTGCCGGTTCCTTACTGCCTGCGGAGCGTAAATCCGCCCACCAGCCGGTTCAGCACCATGGCCTGATTGGACAGCTCCTCGCTGATAGCGGCGCTTTCCTGGGCAGTGGCGGAATTCGACTGTACCACATCGGATATCTGATTCACCGCCTGAGTGACCTGACTGATGGATTCGGTCTGTCTCTCCACCGCCTCCGCCATCAGATCCATCTGTTCTGTTGCCTGTCCGGTCAGCTCCGCCATCCGGGTGACAGAGGATGTGACATTTGAAACAGCCTGACCTCCGTTGCCGACGGCTTCAATGGATCGACTGATCAGATCCATAGTTGCCTTTGCGGACTCATCAGACTTCGATGCCAGTTCCCGGATCTCGTCCGCCACCACCGCAAAGCCTTTTCCATCCTCACCGGCCCTCGCCGCCTCCACGGAGGCGTTCAGTGACAGGATCTTGGTCTGAAGGGCGATATCCTCAATGGTATCTATAATATGCTTGATCTCATTAGAAGTAGTGGTGATCAGATCCATGGCCTGATTCAGATCTCCGATATTTTTCCTGCTCTCCAGAAGCTGCGTCTGGGCGCCGTCCATAGCGGTTTTCGTCTGCTCTGACAGCTGGGCCGTCTTCTTCGCGTCTCTGTCAATATCCTGCAGGGTGGCGGAAAGCTGTACCACGGCGCTGGCCTGTTCCGTAGAGCCCTGGGAAAGGGCGGTACTGGATGCCGCCACCTGAGCGGAACCGTTGGAGACATGGCCGGATGCCTCGGCAATACCTCCCAATGCCTGATTCAGCTTATCTCCTATGGTCTGAAAGTCTTCCTGCAGCACCCGGAAGTCACCGGGGTAATGGTCCGCCACACTGTCGCTGGTCAGATCACCGCCGGCGATACTGCTGAGTATGGAACCGATC
The DNA here is from genome assembly GCA_947177885.1 of uncultured Lachnospiraceae bacterium. The sequence goes on along the minus strand of CAMWWF010000006.1, from coordinate 6,196 downwards.
TCCGCCATCATGATCCTGAAATTTTCCACCAGATGCGCGGTAGAATCGGAGAGAGTACGTGTTTCATCCCTGGTTGTCACCTGAGGGACAGGGCTCTTAAGATCTCCCTCAGAAAGGGCACGCAGGCGCCCGGCACATTTGACAATGGGACCGGTGATGGAACGGCACACAAGAGCGGAGATCATTATGACAAGGATACACAGCACGATCCCCACCGCCAGCTGGATATTGTTTCCCACATAAGCATAATGCAGAAATTCATCCTCGCTGATGGTCACACCCACGCTCCATCCGTCAGTACCGGGAATGGGAGCATAACCCTGCAAATAGTCGGAATGATCCTCGGGATAAGTATATCTTCCCACACCGCGCTCCCCCGCGATCATTTTCTGTTCAATGGAACCTATCGCCTGTATGTATTCGTCATCAGGATAAGCCGCCATTTCCCGAACCAGATTTTCCTGATTCAGCACTTCCTCTGTCTCCAGAGCAGCGATCGTAGTGCCCTCCTTATCCAGAATATAGGCATCCCCCTCTTCTCCAATCTGTATCTCGTTAATAATGGACTGCAGAAGATTTGTATCGCACTGGAAATACACCACACCCTGAACCGTGTCTCTTACTTTTACAGGAGCGGACACTACCAGATAACTGTCATCTCCCTGCCCGTAGGGAACAGACATATAGCTTTCCCCCTGCAGAGCTGCCTGAAAAAACGGTTCCCCGGAAATATCCGTTCCGTGAACCTCATCATATCCATCGGCATCCGCCATTCCTCCGAAACGCATATAATACTGTTCCACTTTCGTCTGCAGAAACGCCTGTTTCTCAAAGGCTGTCACATCCGAAGATGACAGGATTGGAAAAGACGCTATTTCCGCAATGGTCAAAGTGTAGGTTGAGATCATATTCTGGGCAGCCAGGGCAGCCAGATCCGTAGTTTCGATCAGTGTCTGTTCCATGGCTGTCAGGGTGGAACGCCGGGAGATCACCGTGCTCAGCGCCACATTGATGACAGAGACACCCATTGTAGCCAGAATAACCAGTATCATGATCTTTGTCTGAATCTTTTTCATAGTTCTTTGCCGCAGTCTTGCGACAGCGGCCACCTCCTTTTCCATCTTCTATGTGTATTTCGGTATCCCGTTACAGAAAAATTCCGAAACCGTTAAATTTTTTCATGGTTGAATGCCCCTGATGTAAATCGTATTTCTGTGAACCATGCTCTCTCTCAGAGCGTGTTTAAAAAATATGTGAACATTGATTCCATGTCCTGTTCACAAGTGATTTCCGGGCAGTTCCTACGAGCAGCTGGCCAGCTCATAATAAAGCCCTCTCTTCGCCATCAGTTCCTCATGGGTTCCTTCCTCCGCAATCCCCTGATTGCCGATATAGAGGATCCGGTCCGCATTCCGTATTGTGGACAGACGGTGAGCAACAATGAAAGCCGTCTTATCCTTCAGCAGAACCTCCAGCGCCTCCTGGATCAGCAGCTCCGTCTCCGTGTCTATGGCGCTGGTTGCCTCGTCCAGGATCACAATGGAAGGATTCTTCAGGACAATCCTGGCAAAGCTGATCAACTGTCTCTCCCCGGCGGACAGGCCGCTGCCACGCTCCTCCAGCATATGCTCATATCCGCCGTTCAGACGCTGAATAAACTTATCCGCGAAGATCGTCCGGGCAGCCTCCTTACACTCCTCATCGGTGGCATCCCATCTCCCGTACCGGATATTGTCCAGGATCGTCCCCTTGAAAATAAAGGGATCCTGCATCAGCACGCCTACCTGGTCGCGCAGGGAATACAGGCTGGCATCCCGCACATCCACATCGTCAATGCTGACACTGCCCTGCCTGACATCGTAAAATCGGGTCAGCATACTGATCACCGTAGTCTTCCCCGCCCCGGTAGGGCCCACCAGGGCTATGGTCTCCCCGGGTTTTACATGCAGTGTGAAATGCTTCAGGATATCCACATTCTCCTCATAGCAGAACGTAACATCCTGAAAGTCCACCTTTCCCCTGACATCCTTAAGGACCACCGGATTCTCCTTATCCCGGATCTCCACCGGATAGTCAATGGTGTCAAAGACCTGCTCCAGATTGGAGCTTACCTGGGCCAGCTCCTGGATAATGGTGGACAGCTGCGCCAGAGGATCCTGAAAGGCGCCCATATAACTGGTAAAGGTGATCACCACTCCCGCAGTGATCCCGGCATTTCCGCCCAGGATCAGCGCCAGCGCCACTCCGAAGATACAAAGTGTCCCTGAATGCCAGAAAAACTGAACCACAGGGCTGTTCAGTCTGGAACGCTTTACAATATCCCACCACATATTCACGCTCTCTTCGTGGATCTGCCGGTAGATGTCCTTATTGATCCCGATCCGGTTATAATTCTTGACGATCTGCTCTCCCATAATGGATTCCACCAGAAAAGCGGTCCGGTTGGAATTTTTCGCCCGGTGTGCCGCGTACATTTTCCGCAGCCGGGAGCGCAGCCGAAAAATGATCGTCATCATGGGTACCACCACGGCAAATACGATCAGGGTCAGCACGGGACTTAAAGTGAGCATAAAGACCGTCACCACCACAAGCTTCACGATATAAATGGCAAACATCATCACATAATTGGAAAAGAAGTCCGCCAGCCCGTTGATATATTCCGTCACCCGCACCACGATCTTGCCGTCCGGACGATTGTCAAAATAATCAAAGGAGAGCTGCTGCAGCCTTTCGAAAATATCCGTCCGGATCCTGGTGATGATGCTCAGCCCCATCCGTCCCATGCTTCTGGCCTGTACGAATGTGGACAATATCTCCACGGCGGCAAGCAGCACCAGCCCACCGCCCACCAGCGCCAGCTGACGGTAATCCTGCTCCGCCACCACCTCGTCCACGATCCGTTTCAGCAGCCGGGGCGGAAGCAGGGAGACCACCGCCGCCACCAGCATCATCCCACTGACCAGAACCAGGAGCTTTCTGTAAGGAAGAATATACATAAGCGTCCGCCCCAACTGCCGTATATCCACCTTTTTTTCAATTTTTTCATCCTCAAAAAATGTATTCCGCTTCGCCATTCTTTCCAGTTTCCTTTATCATTACAATGCATTACAGTGCTGCTGCACTGCACTCCGTTTCCGCATGTCTGCGTCAACTGTTTTCCTGTTTTCGATTCCTCCTGTGACCGCACATCACCGCCGGCAGCAATACATCACTCAGGCACATTTTCCTATTCCGGCTGATCCGGATTCACCTCGTCCGCCTGCTGTTCCTGCTGTACCCGGTAGACATGGGCAAAGCTGCCTCCCAGCTCCATCAGCTCCCGGAAAGTTCCTCTCTCCGTGATCATGCCGTCCTTCATATAAAGGATCTCATCACAGTCCACCACGGAGGAAAAACGGTGCGCCGTTATGATCAGCGTCTTCTCCGCAAAATGCTCATAGATATTTCTCAGCACTATATGTTCCGTATTCACATCCAGGGCGGAGGTGGAGTCATCCAGCACAAAGACCGGCGCATTTTTCAGGAATGCCCTGGCAATGGAAATACGCTGCTTCTGCCCGCCGGAAATACCAAGTCCACGCTCTCCCACAATGGTCTTGTAACGCTCGGGCAGCGCATCGATAAACCTGGCCGCCTCCGCATCGGTAGCCGCCTTTGTCACCATCCGCTCATCAACGTCCGCCCGGCTGAAAGCAATGTTGGACTCTATGGTATTGGAGAACAGGAACACATCCTGAAAGACATAGGAATACATCTTCCGCAAGTTGTCCAGACTGAACTCCTTGATATCATGCCCACTGACAGTGATCTGTCCCGACGCGATGTCGCAGACACGCACCAGGCTTTTCAGCAGCACACTCTTACCCGATCCGGTCTCTCCCACGATCCCCAACTTCTTTCCATAGGGAATATTGATATTGATGTTCTTTAAGATTTCCTGTCCGTCCATCCTCACGGAGACGTCCCGCAGCTCGATGTCCGGTGTATCGCAGTGAAGCGTCGCCTCCTTATCTTCCGGTACCCTGCTCTCCTTTTCCATAAAGCGCTTCAGAGCCAGCCCCGCTATGGATTGCTGCTGCATATTAAAAACATGGTTGTTGACACTGGTAATATTATTCATAAACCGCATAACGTATGTGGAGGAGGACAAAATGTATCCCACCGTAATGCGCCCCTGCATGACCAGCACCGCCCCGATCACGATGGTGCTGATATAGGCGATCTGCCGGATGGTATTAAACGTCAGGTCAAATTTCGAGGAAAGCCATATCTGCTTCATCCGCGCGTTCAGGAAATTGGTATTTGCCTCACGGAATTTTTCCTTCTCCAGCTCTTCGTTGTGAAAGGAGCGGACGATACGGACTGCCGCGATATTCTCCTGGGTGGTCAGGTTCATCTCCGAGCTCTTCTGACGGATATTCCGGAAATTTTCCCGCGCCCTGCGCTTGAAATCAAGCACCGACCTGACCAGAAAGGGCATCAGAAGGATGGGAATGATCAGAAAGGAAAGATCGATCCCCGCGATCAGTGTCAGCGTCATCACCAGCATGAAGATCGCGTCTCCCAGATAAGGTATCCTGTGGGAGAACAATTCCTTGAACATGATCGTATCGCTGTTCAGGATCTGCAGCAGTTCACCGGAATTATATTCGGCAATAGTGGCAGAATCAAGCTCCATCAGCTTGCCATAGGTCATGTACCTGAGATCCGTCTCCAGCTTCAGTCCGATCCACTCCTGCATCAGATCCCGGATATAGATCAGCACGATCCGCAGAAGCATCAGTCCCCCGAAAGTCACCGCAATGGCAAAGAACAGCCGCATGGTGTGCGGTTCCCCGAAACGTCCTGTGAGAAGGAAGTGGAAAACGCCGCCGCTGTCCGCCTTTACCTCACCCTTTTGGATCACGAAATCGATCAGTATCCCGGACAGGAGCGGCAGGAGCAGCTCCGCAAAAATACCCATAAAACTTAATGCTTCCGCCAGAATCGCCACGGGCATATTCTTTTTAAAATACCGATAACCAAATCTTAATGTCTCCATGATCCTGCCTGCACTCCTTATCCTATGCCAAAGTTCAACGCCATTATCCTCTAAACAAAGAAAAAAGTCAACCGTTACAGGCAAAAGTTTAAACAAGTATTTTAAGCCATATAGAAATGCGATTTTATTCATGCAGGCAAAACTGTCTGGTCGTTCCGGTTTATCCATTTTTTATATTCTGGTAATCTCCCATTTATTGACAACCGGTTCAAAAGAATTTATCATGTAACATATGTACCGGTCAAAGACAGTCAAAAGGCGGGCCGATCCGCCTGGGGCATATACCGTGCAGCTGTTTCGGACGGAGTGTCATACCGAAAAGAATCCTGACCGGTTCGGCATATTTCCCTCCAACAGTTACCATAATAAGACCAGAGCGTGTTTGAAAAATCATTCCCCCGGTCTGCACACCCCAGGGAAAGCATTTTTCAAACACGTTCCCGCGCGTCAAAAGTATGTTTTCAGAAAAGGAAACCTTCCGGCGGGCTAAAAAATGATATTCAGAAAGGCGGATACAGACATGGCAGTCATGGATGAATTTAAGGAAGAACGGGAAGCGCTGAAGCATGGAACTCCAAAACAGAAATTTACTTATTTTATGGATTATTATAAATGGTATGTGATCATCGCAGTGATCGTCATCATCATGGGTGTCTACACGGTACGTGAGATCATGAGCAGGAAGGACACCGCCCTGTATACCTGCCTGTTAAACACCATAGAACTGGAGTCCGCCGAACAGTACAACGCAGACTTTGCCGAGATCATAAACCTTGATGCGGACAAATATCGGTTAATCTTTGACTCAAGCACATGGATCGACATAAATGCCATGGATGAAAACACAATGGCAAACTCACAGAAACTGATGGCGCACCTTGCTGCCGGCGAACTGGACATTATGATCACAGACTCCGATTCCATCACCAACTACGCTTACCAGGACAGTTTCCTCACCATGGAAGAGCTGCTCTCCCCTGAGCAGTATGAGAAGTATCAGCCCTATTTCTACTATATCGATCTGGCGGCTTTGGAGGAATGGAATGAATATATCGACAATCCCGACAATCTGATGCTGGAAATCGTTTTTGATTTTCCGGATCCCAGGAAGCCCGAAGAGATGGAATCTCCTTTAGCCATAGGAATCTTTCTGGA